>CAZYDC010000103.1:0-12063 GCA_964646065.1 uncultured Planctomycetaceae bacterium
CGCGCAGACTTGGGCCCACACAGGCGGGTCTTCGCTGCGCTACGACATGGCACCCGGAAACTCGCCAGTTCCATATTTAGTTGTCAAATAGCATTCATCCGCGAGCTTCTATCAAGCCCGGGTCCGATACATCCACGTCACAAGAACCACTTCCTGTATTATAACATGGATTTGGTTGTTGTCCAGAAAATACGATGTACAATAAATGTTGGCTTATATAACCTCATGGCTGGCCGTGTCTAGCCGTCGCAAATATTTTTTATTTTTTCAGATCGATTTTTCAGAATCACCCGCCGGATGACTGTTCCCGTTTGTAGTGACGCCGTAAGGCGTGTCTTATTATGCCCTTATGGGCACACTACGAACGGATTATTCTTCCACGCCAAGTTGGTCCAACGCCGCTTTCGCTTGCTTGCTTTGGGTCTGGTCCTGGGCATGGGCCTGCTCCCGCGGGTCCTTGATGTGGTCCGAAAGGCCCGGAACGATATTGGCGCAGGCCTTGCCTTTGAGGCGGTCGAAAACCATTCCAACCCGTACCAGTTTGTCCGGCTTGGGCGAGACGGTCAGCGGGAACATTTTTTCGTACACGTCGGCCGGCATACGCGAGATCACCAGCACCTGCCAGGCGCGCAGCAGGTCGGGCCGCCAGGACTTCACGATGGCCTTGGCCTCGGCCTCCGTCATGCCGAATTGCCGCCAGTGGGCCTGGCAGGCCTCCAACAGTTGAGGCTCGGTACACTCCTTGGCCAGGAACTCCGTCTTGGATATCGTGGCATTGCCATTGGCCTCCATCGAATCCAGCACGCGGCAATACCGCTTGTCGCCGCTGCTCACGATCACCATGACCTGGCCGGTGGCATCGCCGCCCGAGTTGGCCAGCTTCAGTTGGTCGGCGGAAATCTTCGCCGCCACGGCTGGTTCCTGCAACGCGGTCGCTTCGTAGAACAGGAATCGCTCGCACTGCTTGCCGGCGGCGAAATACATCGACGGCACGTCGCGTACGGCCGACCACCAGTGGTCCTTGGGGGCCTCGTCCAATTTGCCCTGGGGCTTGGCGTGGAGCGTGCCCGACCATTCCATGCCGGTAGTTTCCGTAATCCGCGAGATCATCATCTTCTGCCGGTTGGTGTCCTGATATGCGTGCGTGATCGCCTTTCCTGCCGGCCAGTACGCCGACAGCAGACCCTCTCCGGCCTTGACCGTGAGTTGGACGCTCAGGTCCTCATCCCCGTAGAGGTGAATGACGGGTTTGTCCCAGCCCATCGGCTGGACCTTGCGCGGCTCCTTGACGACCTGGACGAATTTCGGCAAGCCGCTCACCAGTTCGGCCGGCGAACTTAGAACCGTTCCCTCGGGGGTCTTGCCCTTGACGCACACGGCCCACTCGTGAACGACGAACTCCTTGTGCGGCGGGCCGGCGGGTTCGTCGGCCAATGCCGCCCCCGCAAGAAACAACGCCGCCGCCAGCAGAGCAACAAGCATACGCACCATAGGTTTCTCCAAGAATGAGGGCACGTGCATTAGACGCCTGACGAATGGAAAGGTTTCCGGTGGCACCCCCAAGTCCGCTTGGGGGTGTCTTGGGGTGCCCGCAGACACCCCCAAGCGGACTTGGGGGTGCCACCAAGAATTCGTCGGTTCGCCGCTGCTCTTCAGGCCTGCATGTCCATCGTTCTCATGCGTTTTCGTTCGCGAAGGGTGAATTCGCGGAGCATCTCTTTGTACTTCCTGGGCTCGGGGAACGGGAATCGCATCGTGGGGGAAATGGAATCGTTGGAGGTCAGCGTGATCTCGCCGGCGTGGAGGATTCGCCCGGCGATGGTCTGCGTGAAATTGCAGTCGATGGCGCGGTAAAGCGGAATGTCGTGCTCCTGCTGCGAGACCATGCCTCGCGTCACGACCAGCCGCTGGCTGGTCAGCTTGGCGTGCCAGCCCAGCGACCGCAACCACGCCCACAGCAGGCCGAAGTTCCAGCCCAGCAGCAGAACGTACCAGAAGCCGTGTATGCCCAGAAACGCCTTCAAGGGAATGCGCCCCTCGAATATGACTTCCTCTTTATCGGGGGCAACCTCTTTGTCGCTGGGAGTGGGATTCGTGTTGGGGTCGGTGTCCATTGTCAGTCACCAGAAAAAGTTCGCAGTTCGTAGTACGTAGTTCGTAGTAACGGCGAAGAAAGAAGTTCGCAGTTCGTAGTACGTAGTTCGTAGTAACGGCCAAGAAAGAAATTCGCAGTTCGTCTTTCGAAGTACGTAGTAACGGCGAAGAAAGAAGTTCGTAGTTCGTAGTAAAGACAAACCAAGATGGCTTTCTTTGTTGTTACTACGAACTACGTACTACGAACTGCTTCTTTGTTGTTACTACGAACTACGTACTACGACCTTCGAACTTCTTGAGTATCAGGCAGGCGTTGTGCCCGCCGAAACCGAAACTGTTGGACATCGCGTACTGCACCTTGCGGTCGCGGGGGGTCTTGGGAATGTAATCCAGGTCGCACTCCTCGCCGGGGCTTTCCAGGTTCAGCGTGGCAGGGAGAACGCCGTCGACAATCGACTTGGCGCAGACGATCAATTCCACCGCGCCGCTGGCGCCCAGCAGGTGCCCGTGCGCGCTCTTGGTCGAGGAAACCATCAGGCCGTTCTTTGCGTAGTCGCCGAAGGTCTTTTTGAGGGCTCGCGTCTCGGCCAGGTCGCCCAGCTCGGTGCTGGTGCCGTGAGCGTTGACATACTGGATTTTCCCGCTGTCGAGTTGGGCGTCCTTCAGGCATCGCGCCATGGCCAGGCAGGCGCCCTTGGCCTCGGGGTCGGGGGCGGTGATGTGATATCCGTCGCCGCTGCAACCGTAGCCCACCAGCTCCGCGTAAATTTTCGCGCCGCGCTTGAGGGCGTGCTCGAGTTCCTCGACCACCATCGCCCCGGCGCCTTCGGAAAGCAGGAACCCGTCGCGGTCCTTGTCCCACGGTCGGGAGGCGTGCTCCGGATCGTCGTTTCGCGTGGAGAGGCCCTTGAGCGCACAGAAGGCGGCCAGGCCGATCCTCGTCAACGCGGCCTCGCTTCCGCCGGTGATGAGCAGGTCGCACTCGTCGCGTTCGATGGATCGCTTCGCCTCGCCGATGGCGTTGGCGCCCGAGGCACAGGCGGTGACCACCGCCATGTTGGGGCCTTGCAGGCCCCAGACAATGGAGATGCTTCCGGCGGCCGCGTTGGCCATGAGCTTGGGAACCGTGAAGGGGCTGATGCGGCCGGGGCCTTTGTCGAGCATCCGCTTGTGCTGGTCTTCCAGTTCCTGCAGGCCGCCGATGCCGCTGCCGAAAATCACGCCGCACCGCTCGACGTTCTCGCGGGCGAAGTCCAGCCCGCTGTCGCGGACCGCCTCAATGGAGGCGGTGACCGCGAACTGGCAGAACCGGTCCATTCGCTTGGCCTCGCGACCGTCGAGCATGTCCGCCGGGACCGTTTCC
Source organism: uncultured Planctomycetaceae bacterium (assembly GCA_964646065.1). Classification (GTDB taxonomy): domain Bacteria; phylum Planctomycetota; class Phycisphaerae; order SM23-33; family SM23-33; genus CAZYDC01. Next base: position 3,458 of record CAZYDC010000103.1, read on the forward strand.
CAGTTGAGAACCTCTCCGCCGATGCGCGAAGAGTAGGCGCTGACGTCGAACCGCTGGACCTTCCGGATGCCGCTCTTGCAGGCGATCAGGTTGGACCAGAATTCACCGACATTGTAGCCCATGGGATTGATCGTCCCAAGGCCTGTCAGAACCACGCGGCGACTGCCCATCGGTGTTACGCCTTGCTGGAGTGTTCCTTGATGTAGTCGATGGCCTGGCCGACGGTCTGAATCTTCTCAGCCTCTTCGTCCGGGATCGACAGTTCGAACTCGTCCTCAAACTCCATGACCAGTTCGACGGTGTCCAGCGAATCCGCGTTGAGGTCGTTCACGAACGACGTCTCACGAGTGATCTCGCCTTTCTCGACACCCATCTGCTCGCTCACAATCTCAATGACCTTATCTTCGATTTCGTCAGGCATCCTGACCTCCCTGAACATAGGTTTCCGGGGACATCCAAATACGTTTTTTCAAACTGTCACGATCAAAAGGCGGCGGTACTATATCGTGGTCATCCGGGCCACGCAAGCGCAACTTGCCGCCTTTACACACTAATTATTCAGATTATGTGTGCATCCCGCCATCGACGCTCAGCGTCTGGCCGGTGATGTAGGCGCTGGCGTCGGAGGCCAGGAACGCCACCGCCCTGGCGATATCCGAAGGCTGGCCGAACCGCTGCATGGGAATCTGCTCCAGGGCCATGTCCTTGGCCTGCTGGGGCAGCACGTCGGTCATTTCCGTCTGAATGAAGCCCGGGCAGACGGCGTTGCAGCGAACGTTCCGCTTGGCCAATTCCTTGGCGGCCGACTTCATCAGTCCCAACATGCCCGCCTTGGACGCGGCGTAATTGGCCTGCCCGCGATTGCCTTCCAGCCCGCTGTAGCTGGACATAAAGATGATAGAACCCTTCCGGGCCCGCATCATGATTTTTCCCGCGGCGCGCGTGCCGATGAACGCGCTCTTGAGGTTGACCTTGAGCACCAGGTCCCAGTCGTCGTCGGTCAGCATCAGCACGATGTTGTCGCGCGTGATGCCCGCGTTGTTGACCAGCACGTCCAGGCGGCCGTACTTCTCGGCCACGTCGTCGATGACCTTGCCGAAGCCTTCGCTGTTGGTCACGTCCATGGCCGCGATCGCAAGTTTCTCGCCGGGGTTGCCCATCGCCGCCGGAAGTTCCTTGAGCAGGTCTTCCTTCATGTCCACGGCCACCACGGTCATGCCCATGGAAAGCAGTTCCTTGACGATTTCCCGCCCGATGCCTCGGGCCCCGCCGGTCACGATGGCGACTTTTTCGTTTTCAGACATTCCTATCCTCTTTCAAATAACCGTTCACTGGTTGATTCGTTAACTGGTTGACTCGGTTAACACTACAACGAAACCTGTTGTTTCTTCGCCCCGTAGGGGCGGTGGATTTGTAGCCCACCGCGTAAGCGGTGGGTATCGGGTCACAGTGTCCATAAAGCCCCGTAGGGGCGGCAGAAAGCCAAACGCGCTCTGCACCGCGTCTTTTCGACGCGCCGGCGGTCTGTCGCCCCTCCGGGGCTTGACTGTGAATGCGAACCGCAACCCACCGCTCACGCGGTGGGCTACAAATCTTTGGCCCCATCCGGGGCCTAAGAACGATGTCTTGACGATTCTTCATGGACAAGTTTTCGTTGTAGTGTTGATTGGATCCCGCAATTCCGCGGCCAGCTTTTCCAATGCTTCCAGGCTGTTGACGTTAACGACCTCGGCGCGGCGGTTAATCCGCTTCATCATGCCGGCCAGCGATCGGCCTGGGCCGATTTCGTAAAACCGCTCCACGCCTTGGGCCAGCAGGTATTCCATGCACTGCTGCCACCGCACCGCGCCGGTGAGTTGCCGCATGAGAAGCTCCGTCGCCCGGCACGCGCAACCGTAAGGCTGCGCGTCCACGTTGGCCAGGACCTGCGCCTGGGCCGAGGAAAAGCTCTGCCCGGCCAAAGGCTCGGCGAGCTTGGCGCGATCGGCCACCGGGGGCGCCGCGGGCGGGCCAAACCTGACGGCCTCCAGCGCCACGCCTAATTCCGCCGCCGCCGGGTCCATGATCTCGCTATGGAACGCACCCGCGACATTCAGCGGGGTGGCCGCGACACCGAAATCCTTGGCCATCGCCGCGGCCCGCTTGCACGCTTCCATCGCCCCGGAAACCACGATCTGCCCGGGGCAGTTGAAGTTCGCCAGAGTCAGCACGTCGCCGTTGGCGGCGGCATTGCAAAGTTCATTGGCCTTGGCTTCGTCCGCGCCGATCAACGCCACCATGCCGGAGGAAGTGGCCGTGGCGGCCTTCTGCATGGCCGAACCTCGCCGGCAGACCAGCTTCAGCGCGTCCTCGAAACCGATCATGCCCGCGGCGAACAGCGCCGTGTACTCACCCAGGCTCAGGCCCGCAAAAAAGGCGGGGCGAATCTTGTCGGACTTGTCCGGCGGCAGCAGGCCGTCCAGGCAGGCCAGCAGCGCCACCGAAACCGTGAAGATCGCCGGCTGGGCAATGTCGGTGCGCGAGAGTTCCTCTTGCGGGCCTTCAAAGCAGAGTTTCTTCAGAGGCAGCCCGGTAATCCGCTCGGCCTGGTCGAAGATCGCCTTTCCGGCGGCGAGGCCCCCGTAGAGGTCCTTGCCCATGCCGACCGTCTGTGCGCCTTGCCCGGGAAATAGGAACGCGGTTTTCATAGCCGTACGACTCCGCCGGCCCAGGTCAGCCCCGCGCCGAAGGCGACCATAATGATCGTCGATCCGGCTTTGACCTTGCCCATGTCGCGGCATTCGGTCAAGGCCAGGGGAATCGAAGCGGTCGAGGTGTTTCCGTACCGGTCGATGTTGACGTGCACCTTTTCCATCGGAAAGTCGAATTTACTCATGGCCGATTCGATGACCCGGATGTTGACTTGGTGCGGCACGACCATGTCCACGTCGTCCACTGTCAGGTTGCATTTCTCCATGCATTCGCCCAGCAGGCCCTGCATCTTCTCGACGGCGAACTTGTATACTTCCCGCCCGCGCATCTTAACGTAGTGCATCCGCGCGTCCACGGTCTCGTGGCTCGTTCCATGCCGCGAACCGCCCCCGGGAATGTTGATTAAGTCCCACCCCGAACCGTCGCAGTAAAGCCCGGTGTATTGCACGCCGCGATGAAGGTCCGTCGTAGGCTCCAGCACGACCGCGCCGGCCGCGTCGCCGAACAGGATGCAACTGCCGCGATCCGTATAATCGCTGAATCGGTTGAGCGTCTCGGCCCCGATCAGCAGGATCTTCTTGTAGGCGCCGGTTTCGATAAACTTGGACGCCACCGACAGCCCGTAGACAAATCCGCTGCAGGCGGCCGCGATGTCGAACGCGGGAATGTTCTTGATCCCCAGCCCCGCCTGCACGAAGCAAGCCGTCGCGGGGAATGGCATTTCCCCGGTGACCGTGCAAACCAGGATCATGTCCAGTTCTTCGGGTGCGATCTTCGCGTCGGCCAGGGCGGCCTTGGCCGCGTCGAGGGACAGCGTGACCGTGCTTTCGTCCGGACCCGCCACGTGCCGTGTATGAATGCCCGTGCGCTGGGCGATCCATGCGTCGCTGGTGTCCAGGAACTTCTCGAACTCGGAATTGTGCATCACCCGCTTGGGAACCGAGTATCCCATGCCGGTTATCGCCGCGCGTAGTGGCTGGGCCATCAACGTCACCTCTGCCCCGCCCGGAGCAACTGGATGATCTGCTCGTTAAGTTGGTACTTGGAAAACGTCCGGGCGACGCGGACCGCGTTCATGATGCCCCGGTGGCTGCTGGAGCCGTGGCAGATGATGCAGATGCCGTCCACTCCCAAAAGCGGCGCGCCGCCGTACTCGTTGTAATCGTACTTGGCCATCACGGTCCGGATCGTCGTCTGGGCCTGCCGGGCCTGCTCCGGATCCATCGCCGTGGCCAACTCCGACAACATGCTGCGGATCACGCCGTCGGCCATGCCTTCCATCAGCTTGATAATCACGTTGCCCACGAACCCGTCGCACACGATCACGTCGCAGGTTCCGGCGAACAGGTCGCGTCCTTCGACATTGCCGATGAAATTGACGTTCGGGTCATCCTTCATCAGTTGACGAGTGCTCTTGACCAGCTCGTTGCCCTTGGCCTCTTCCTCTCCGACGCTCAGGAGCCCCACGCGGGGGCTCTGGATGCCGACAAGGGTCTTGATGTAGACCGAGGCCATCACCGCGTATTGGTGAAGGTGCTGCGGGCGGCAGGCGACGTTGGCGCCCACGTCGCAGACGGCCACCGGGCCGTGGAACGTCGGGGCGATAATCGCGATGCCCGGGCGATGCACCTCGGCCAGGCGGCGAAGACGCATCTGGGCGGCCGCCACGAACGCACCCGTGTTGCCCGCGGAAATGCAGGCGTCGATCTCGCCTTGCTTGTGCATCTGGGCCAGCAATGCGATGGAACTGTTGGGTTTTCCGCGCAGCGCCTCCACCGGGGACTCGCCCATGGCGATGACCTGCTCGGCGTGGGCGATCTCGATGTGCCTGGACCAATCCGCGCTGCCGTTCAGCCGCGCGCGAATCTCGTCCTGCCGGCCGACAAGGACGATCTTGTCGCCCTCCGCCAGCATCGCGCAAGCCTCCAAGGCGCCCTTGACCTCTTCGTCAGGGGCATGGTCGCCTCCCATCGCATCGATACCGATGCGCATGGACTACTTCTCCTTCTCGATCTTCAGGCTCAGTCCAGGCCTCACGTAGCCGCAGTTTTCACACGCGGCGTGCGGCAACTTAGGAGAATTGCAGCGGGGACAGTCCACCAGGTTCACGGGAGTGCGGGCATTGTGAGACCGCCGCGACCGCGTCCGGGCACGAGAGAGCTTTTGTGTCGGTAACATTTCTAAATCCTCTGCCTCCAGCGACTTACTTTTTATTCCGGCCGGCCTTTATCGCTGGGGGCTTGCATCAAAGCCCGCCGGAAAATCTGCGGAAATCTACAGGTACTTAACCCGTTCGTCAAGCAAAAAGATTAACTATTCCATCTATCTTAACTTCTCCTGAACGTAAGTGGCGGCCACCTGAAGCGCTTCGGGCAGTTTTTGGGGCGATTTTCCACCGGCCTGGGCCAGGGTGGGCTTGCCGCCACCGGCGCCGTCAACCACCGGCGCGACCGCCTTGACCCAGTCGCCCGCCTTGAGCTTGCCGCTCTTGGCCAGAGCCTCGTCCACCATGGCCACCAGGGTGACCTTATCTTCCGACGCCCCGCCGACCATGATAGCGACAAATCCGCGCTGCCGCTGAACGTCGCACAGGGTCCGCAAGGCCTCCGGCTCGCCCGAGGCGATCTGGGCCAGGAGCACCTTGCCCGCTGCCGTCTCCAAACTCGCCACGACGGTCATCCCGTCGCCGCCGCCAGCCGCCCCGCCGGACCCGCTGGCGGGACGCTTTTTGAGTTCCTTGATCTCCTTCTGCATCGCCGCCAGACGGTCGGGCAATTCCTCAGGCCGGCATCGCAACAATTGACTGGCCGCGTGCAGCATGGCGTCCTGCCGCTGAACATGAGCCACCGCCGCCTTCCCCGTCAAGGCCGTAACCCGCCGCACGCCCTTGGCCGTGGACTCCTCGGAAACGATCTTAAACAATCCCACCTGCCCGGTCCGCGACAAATGCGTCCCGCCGCAGAACTCCGCGGAAACTCGGGATTCGGGTTTCGGGTTTCGGGTTTCGGGCGGAAACGGCAAAGAGCCTCTTCGCTGTTTCTTCCCGAAACCCGAATCCCGATTCCCGTCTTCGTCGCTTCTTCCCGAATCCCGAATCCCGAATCCCGAATCCCGAATCCCGGATCCCGAATCCCGTTCCCCCACCATCACCACTCGCACCGGGTCAGGATACTTCTCTCCGAACACGGCCCGCACGCCGGAGACCTTCTTGCCTTCCGCCAGCGGCATGACTGCCGTCGTCACGGGAAGGTCATTCAATATCTGCTCGTTCACCATCGTCTCGACGCGGTCCAGTTCCTCCGCCGTCATCGCCTGGCCGTGCGAAAAATCGAACCGCAGCCGATCCGCCGCGACGACGCTGCCGGCCTGGTTGACGTGATCGCCCAACACCTCGCGGAGCGCCCAGTTGAGCAGGTGCGTCGCCGTGTGGTTCCGCATCGTGTCGATGCGGCTTGCGTCCACGAGCGCCGTCACCGTCGCGCCGACCTTCAGCGTGCCCTTGACCACCGTGCCGAAGTGCAAAACACACTGGCCCGCAAGGACAGAATCCTCGACGCGGAATTCGCCACCATCAGCCGAGGCCGGCTGAGCCACATCGAACGTCAGTACGCCGCTGTCGCCGACCTGCCCGCCCTGCTCGCCGTAAAAATTGGTCTTGTCCAGCACGACGGCCGCCGATGAACCTTCGTTCAACTCGCCGTCAGTCTTGAATTCATTGCCCAGCACCCACCCAAGCACCTTGGCCATGATCGGCGGCGGTGTTTGTGACGCGGGCATCTTGCCCGCGTGTGCCGAGGGCGTCCCGCCCTCGGTCTTGGGAGCCGTGTTGTCGCCGTTTTGCTTGACTTCACCACCTCCAGTGACGATACTATTAGGTGTGGGCGTTGCCTTGGACCCGATGAGGCCAGGCTGGCTACCTGGGTTGCCGAGAGGCCACACGGCAGAGTTTGCCACTGCCTCCAAGGGAACGTCTGCGGGCGCTGTATTTGGACCAGTGATGCTCGGATGGCCACCGAGGTTGCCGCAAGGCGACACGGCCGATTTCGCCACGGCCTCCAAATAGGCGCCTTCTTTATTGTATTTCGCCGAGTCGTCCGTCGAGGGCAATCCCACCACAGATGTAACGGCAAATTTATCGCCCGCGCTGGAAATCTCCTTGTGTTTGGCCATCTCCCGCTCGAATCCTTCCATGTCGACTCTCAATCCACGTTCCTTGGCCATTAGTTGAGTTAGGTCGATAGGAAATCCATATGTTGCGAGGAGAGTGAAAGCACCAGCACCATCTATCTCAGGTGGATTCTCAGCAAGCCCAAAGTTCTCGATCATCTCAGGCCCTAAGTCGGTTAACCTGTACTTTTGATCGTTGAAGGTAAGAAATGTGTTCTCTGGGTCTACTGGAACCATTCGCATTTCTTTGAAAAACTCATCGTGTTCCTTAGTCCCGGCGGTAAGCGTCATTCCACCAATCTTAACCTCACCAACTCGCTTCATCAGGCCATAATTGGCGAACGCCCACCACGTCTTGATCCCGCTATCCAGCGTCTTGCCGAACGATTCCTCTTCCTGGCGGATGATGTCCGTCACGGCCTTTTGCCGCTGGACGATTTCCGGATAACTTTCGCCCATGAGTTCGACGACGGTCGGCACGAGGTTGACGATGAACGGGCCTTGGAGGTCCAGGTACTGCCGGCCGTAGCGGGCGGCGCGGCGGAGGATTCGCCGCAACACGTATCCGCGCCCTTCGTTGGAGGGCGTGATGCCGTCGGCGATGGCGAACGTCAGCGCGCGGGCGTGATCGGCGATCACGCGGTAGGCGATGTCCTTAATATCTTCCATCGTTCCGGCGTACGGTTTGGACGCTCCGACCTTTTGGATCGCCTCGAACAGCCCGCGGAAAACGTCGATGTCGTAATTGCTGTCCACGCCCTGCAAAACGCGGCAGACACGCTCGAAACCCATGCCGGTGTCCACGTGCTTCGCCGGCAGCGGCGTCAGCTTGCCGTCGCCGCCGCGGTTGTACTGAATGAACACCAGGTTCCAAATCTCGATGACGCGCGCGTCGCCCTTGTTTACCAGCGGTCCGCCGGCGAGGTCGGGCGTGAAATCGTAATGGAGTTCGCTGCAAGGCCCGCACGGGCCGGTCTCGCTCATCTCCCAGAAATTGTCTTTCTTATTGCCAGGGTGGACCCGCTCGGCCGGCAGGAACTTCAGCCACAGGTCGCGTGCCTCGGTATCGGGCGCCAGCCCTTCGGACTCATCGCCGCCGAAATACGTCGCGTGCAGCCGCTCGGGGGGCATGGCCCAAACTTTGGTCAGCAGCTCCCAGGCCCAGGCGATCGCCTCGGCCTTGAAGTAGTCGCCGAAGCTCCAGTTGCCCAGCATCTCGAAGAACGTGTGATGATAGGTGTCGTGCCCGACGTCTTCGAGGTCGTTGTGCTTTCCGCCCGCTCGGATGCACTTCTGGCTGTCGGCCGCCCGCTTGTACGCTCGGGTCTCGCGGCCGAGGAAGATGTCCTTGAACTGGTTCATGCCCGCGTTGGTGAACAGCAGCGTGGGGTCCGCGGCCGGCAGCAGCGAACTCGAAGGCACCAGCGTGTGCCCTCGCTGCTGGAAAAATTCCAGGAACTCGCGTCGAATGTCTTTACACGTCTTCTTCATGGTCTTGGTCCCTTAGGGACAGGCAGTATCCCGCACCGTCCAAAGCTGCGCAATTTTACCCGCGAAGGGCCTCCGTGCAAAGAGGTTTTCGGGGGGCGAGGTAATGCCTCAGTTATAGGGGGCATTGCGCGGCGGCCATCCCTGGCCGCCGCGTCCGGAGGTGGCGGCCAGGGATGGCCGCCACCCATAACTGAGGCATTACGGGGCGAGGTTTGTAGTGTGCCCGTAAGGGCATTCTTGGAGAACCGCCTTGCGGC
>CAZYDC010000104.1:0-12056 GCA_964646065.1 uncultured Planctomycetaceae bacterium
AGCGGTCGGTGGCACAGGAAACGCAATGGCTGGCGGCCGGGATGTGGATCGGCCCGGCGATTCTGGGCGGCCTGCTGCTGGCGCTGCTGATCTACGCCCTCTGGCCGGCCCAAGGCGCGTCGGCGCCCCTCGGCGGAGAAATAGCGCCGCAAGAAGTCGGCGCGAAGTTGATGGACTGGCACGGATACGCGCTGGGTCTGGAACTGGCGTCGATGCTGCTGCTGGCCGCGCTGGTCGGTGTAGTTCATCTTCTCAAGAACCCGCCAAAGTTTAGCCGCGACCCGAAGGGGAGCGAGAAGAACGTGGGCCGTGGACCGTTGGCAGTTGGCAGTAACAGCGAAGAGAAAAGCCCGGAGGGCGCGCCATGACTTTGCTCGCGACCCTCCTGGCGGCTCCGTCAATCGTCAATCGTCAATCGTCAATCGTCAATTCTTCCGTGCCTTTAGAGCACGCGATGGCGCTGGCGGCGATTTTATTCGCGCTGGGCCTGGCGGGCGTGATGGTGCGGCGACATTTGGTGTTCGTGCTGCTGTCGATCGAGATCATGCTCAACGCCGGCGCGGTCGCCTTCATCGCCGCGGCCGCCCGGTGGCGACAGGCCGACGGGCAAGTGATGTTCCTGTTCATCCTGGCCACCGCGGCGGCGGAAGCGGCCGTCGGACTGGCGCTGGTCCTGGCCTTCCAACGCAGGAAGCATACGCTCGACGTGGATGAAGCAAGCGAGATGAAAGGTTGACGTGAAAATGACCGGAAACGGCGAACCGCAGAATATCGAGCATTCGAACCGCAGAAGGCAGAAGTGCAGAGCCTGTTTTTCCGTATCTTCACTTCTGCCTTCTGCGGTTCTGCGGTTCGATATTCTGCGGTTCGCTGTTTCTGAAAAGGCGGTAATAGCGACTTGAACCTTCTCCAAACATTATGGCTTGTCCCTGCCTTGCCGCTTGCGGCCTTCCTGGCCCTTGTGCTGTGCGGGCGGGCGCTGCCGCGCCGAGCCATCGCGGTCCTGGGCACGGCGCCTGCGGCGGCCGCCGCCGCGCTGGCCGTCGCCATCGCGTGGAACTTCATCGCCTCGCCCCCGCCCGGCGGCGCGTTCGTCAGCCCGCACTGGACCTGGATCGACGTGGGCGACCACACCTTGGCGTCGGGCCACATTCTGGCCCAGGTGGGACTGTACCTGGACCCGCTGGCCGTCGTGATGATGCTGGTGGTGACCGTGATCGGATTCCTGATCCTGCTGTACTCCATGCAGTACATGGCCGGCGACGAGAGCTACGGCCGCTTCTTCGCGTACATGAACCTGTTCGTGAGCATGATGCTGGTGCTCGTGCTGGCGGACAACCTGCTGTTTTTCTACCTCGGGTGGGAAGGCGTGGGGCTTTGCAGCTACCTGCTGATTTCGTTCTGGTACAAGGACGCGGCCAACGTTCGCGCGGGGCGAAAGGCGTTCATCGTCACGCGAGTGGGCGACACGGCCTTGCTGCTGGGAATCTTCCTGCTGGCGACGAACCTGGGCACGCTGGACATCCAAGGCGTGCTCGCCGGCGCTGCCAATGCGCAGACCTGGCCGGCCGGTTCGGGTCTGGCGGTGGCAGCCGCGATGCTGCTGCTGGGCGGGGCGCTGGGCAAGAGCGCCCAACTGCCGCTGCAAACCTGGCTGCCCGACGCCATGGCCGGACCCACGCCCACCAGCGCGCTGATCCACGCGGCGACGATGGTCACGGCGGGCGTGTACCTGCTGGCCCGCATGAGCCCGCTGATGGCCAAGGCGCCGGACGTGCAGACGCTCACCGCCGTTATCGGGGCCGCCACGCTGCTGTACGCGGGCCTCTCGGCGCTGGTGCAGCGGGACATCAAACGCGTGCTGGCCTACTCCACCATCAGCCAGGTCGGCTACATGTTCCTGGCCTTGGGCGTGGGGTCGGCGTGGTCGGCGATCTTCCACCTCGTGACGCACGCGGTGTTCAAGAGCCTGTTGTTCCTGGCGGCCGGTGCAGTGATCCTGGCGATGCGACACGAGCAGGACATGTTCAAGATGGGCGGGCTTCGCAAACGCATGCCGCTGGCGTTCTGGTCGTTCCTGATCGGCGGGGCGGCGCTGTCGGCATTGCCGCTGGTCACCAGTGGCGACTACAGCAAGGACGCCATGCTCGAGGCTGCCTGGATGCTCGGCACGCCGGGCGGGAAAATCTTTTGGACGGCCGGCGCGGTGGGCGCGATCATCTCGGCGGCCTACACGTTCCGCATGATTTTCCTGGTGTTCTTCGGCAAGGAGCGGCGTGGCGAGGGCGTCTCGCCCGCGCGTGGCGAGGGCATCTTGCCCTCGTGTGCCGCGGACATCTTGTCCGCGTCTGATGCTTTTCCCGTAGCGCAAAAGAAGAAACAACAACAGCAAGACGCAGGCGGGACGCCTGCGACACACGCGGGCGAGACGCCCGCGCCACAGCCGGGCGCGGCGATGAAAATCCCGCTGGTGGTCCTGTCGGTGCTGACAATCGCGCTGGCGCCGATTCAATGGCCTCGCTCGCTGGGGGATATGCCGTTGCTGAGCAACTTCCTGGAAGGCACGTTCCACGTTCATCCGAATTTCGCCTCGTCGGCGACGGACAGCATGCTGCTGGGCCTGACGGGCGTGGCCTCGCTGCTGGGGTTGACGGCGGCGTATGTGATGTTCCTGCGGCGGCCTGAACTGAGCCTGGGGCTGGCCACGTCGCCGATGGGCTCGCGCCTGCGGCGGCTCTGGCTGGCGGGGTGGGGCTTTGACTGGTTGTACGACCGGCTGCTGGTTGGCCCGTTCGTCGCGACGGCCAAATTCTTGCGCGGCGATTTCGTCGACTGGATTTACCGCGCGGTGGCGGGGACGATGACGCTGGCGCATTTCATTTTGTCCGCGACCGTGACGGGGCGCCTGCGGTGGTACGCCGCGGGCATCGTCATTGGCGCGATCGTGTTCCTGTTTATCGTGGTGCTGCGATGATTCTTGCATGGCTGCTCGTCATTCCGTTTGTCGGAGGCGTGCTGGCCGCCCTGGCTGGGCGAGTCAACAAGGGCGCGCCGCGCTGGCTCTGCCTGCTCGCCCTGGCCGCCGAGCTGGCCCTGGCCGCCGCCGTCTGGACCGGCGCCGCCGCCGCGCCCGGCATCGACGCGCCCTGGATTCCGTCCGTCGGCGCCAGGTTCATTCTGACCCTGGACGGCCTGAGCCAGTTGATGGTGCTGCTGACGGCCGTGCTAGGACTCATGGCCGTGCTGGCGGGTTGGAAATGTAGCACGGGTTGTGACGCGGGCATCTTGCCCGCGTGTGGCGAAGGCGTCTCGCCTTCGTCTGGGTTTTCTCTTCAAGAGCGGCAAGCAAAACAACAGCAAGACGCGGACAGGATGTCCGCGACACACGCGGGCGGGACGCCCGCGTCACATGGCAGCGGCCTGTTCTTTTTCTTCCTGATGTGGATGCTCTCGGGCATGGTCGGCATCTTCCTGGCGATGGACCTGCTGCTGTTCTATTTCTTCTGGGAGATGATGATCATCCCGCTGTATTTCCTGATCGCGCTTTGGGGCGGGCCGGGTCGTGCGGCGGCGGCGATCAAGCTGTTCGTCTTCACGCAGGTCAGCGGCCTGCTGCTATTGATCGCTTCGATCGCCCTGGCCGTCGCCCACGCTCAGGCGAATCCGGGAACGCCGATTACCTTCAGTTACTCCGACCTGATCGGCACACCGCTGTCGGGCGCGGCGGCGACGTGGTTGATGCTGGGCTTCTTCGTCGCGTTCGCGGTGAAGTTGCCGGCCTTCGGCGTGCATACCTGGCTGGTAGACGCGCACACGCAGGCGCCGGCCTCGGGCGCGGTGGACGTGTCGGGCCTGGTGATTAAAGTCGGCGCGTACGGCCTGCTGCGGTTCGTGGTGCCACTGTTCCCTCACGCATCGATGGAACTGGCAACGTTCGCGCGGGTGCTGGCCGTGGCGGGCATTCTCTACGGCGGCGTCATGGCCTTCGCGCAGAGCGACCTCAAGCGGCTGGTCGCGTACAGCAGCATCGGCCACATGGGCTTTGTGCTCTTGGGCGTGTTCTGCTGGAACGGTTCGCAGTGGAACGAAGTGGCGTTACAGGGCGTGGTGCTGCTGATTCTGTCGAGCGGCATCGGCAGCGGGGCGCTATTCATCGTGATCGGCATCGTGCAGTCGCGCACAGGCCGGCGGGAACTGCGATACCTCGGCGGGTTGTGGCAGGCCATGCCGCGGCTGGGCGCGGTCGGCATGTTCTTTGCGCTGGCGGCGATGGGCCTGCCGGCCTTGGCAAGCTTCGTCGGCGAGGTCCTGGTGCTGGCCGGAACGTTCCAGGCCAGCGTGCCTTTCGCCGCCGTGGCTGCCGGCGGACTGGTCCTGTCGGTGATCTACGCGCTCTGGCTGGTGCAGAAGGTCTTCCAGGGCTCGTTGCCCTCGATGGAGGAAACCGACGTGGTCGCCCGCGACCTGGACGCTCGCGAGTGGCTGATGCTCGCGCCGGCGATCCTGATCACGCTCTGGCTGGGCCTGTGCCCGATGATCGCGCTGGACACCTCCGCCCCCTCGATACGAACACTGATCGAACCGCGTGGCACGGGCGTCTCGTGTAGCACGGGCATCCTGCCCGTGTCTTCGTTGTTTCCCACCGTTTCTTCTGTGGCACTGCCGCCCTCGGCCGTGTCTTCGTCTTTTCTTTCCGTTTCTTCTTCTGTACCTAAGCAACAACTGCAAGAGAACATCAAGACACAGCCGAGGGCGGCTGTGCCACAACAGCAAGAACATGGGCAGGATGCCCGTGCCACAGGCGGTGCGCCATGACCTGCACCGACCTCTTGGCGATGTTGCCGTTGATCGTGCTGGGCGCGGCGGCCGTGCTGATATTGCTGCTGCTGGCGTTTTACCGACACCACGCGCTGACGGCGGGGATAACGCTTGTGGCCCTGGCGGCCTCGCTGGCGCTGCTGCTGACCGTCGTGCCTCGCGACGCCTGTTGCGGTGGACCGCTCTTGCGGATGGACGGGCCGGCGGTGTTCTTCGGCGGACTGGTCATCGCGTCGGCGTTTTTCTGCACGCTGCTGGCGGCGGGATATCTTCCGGGCCGGCAGGTTGTGCGCGAGGAATTTTACGTCCTGCTGCTGCTGGCGACGCTGGGGGCGGCGACTCTGACGGCGAGCGTTCACCTGGCGTCGTTCTTCCTTTCGCTGGAACTCCTGAGCGTGTCGCTCTACTCGCTGATCGCCTACGAACGTAGCGGCCTGGGCGTTGAGGCGGGCATCAAGTACCTGGTGCTGGCCGGCACGTCGTCGGCCATGCTGCTGTTCGGACTGGCGGTCGTGTACGCCTTCGCCGGATACGACAGCAACCCCGGCACGATGGACATGCTCAAACTGGGCGGCTACTTCGCCGCCGGCGACCAGGCCCTGGGCGCCGGTCAATATCTCAAGCACTTCCTGCCGATGCTGGCCGGGCTGGCGCTGGTGCTGGCGGGCGTCGGATTCAAGCTGGCGCTGGTGCCGTTCCACTTGTGGACACCCGACGTTTACCAAGGCGCGCCGCCCCCGGTGACCGCGTTTATCGCCACGGCATCCAAGGGCGCGGTCTTCGCCCTGCTGCTGCGATTCGCCGGCCTGCTGGGCGTGCAGTCCAACGCGGCCTTGCACCTGGCGTTGTTCGTGGTCGCCGTCGCGTCGATGGCGGCGGGCAACCTGCTGGCCTTGTGGCAGCGCGACCTGCGGCGCGTGCTGGCGTATTCTTCGATCGCGAACATGGGCTACCTGCTGGTGGCGCTGCTGGCCGGCGGGGCCCTGGCTGTTCCAACCGCGGCGTTCTACCTGACGGCATATTTCGTGGCGACGCTCGGCGCGTTTGGCGTGGTGAGTGTGCTGGAAAAGTGGGGACTGAGACCGATTTCATCTGCGAAATCGGTGTCTGTCCCCACTTTTCCCCGCGGCGAGGAATATCGCGGCCTGTTCTTCCGTCGGCCGGCGACGGCGGTGATACTTGCAATGATGATGCTGTCGCTGGCGGGGTTGCCGCTGACGGCAGGGTTCATGGGCAAGTTCCTGGTGCTGCAGGCGGGCATGGCCACGGGGCAGTTGGCGCTGACGCTCGTGTTGATCGGCGCCAGCGGCATCGGCCTGTGCTATTACCTGCGAATCGTCCTGGCGATGTTCGACCGCGAGGGAGGGACAGAATTGGGGACTGAGACCGATTTCGTCCGCAAAATCGGTGTCTGTCCCCAATTCTGTCCTGCCGCCAGCGCCGTCACATTGTGGACCATGGCCTTGCTCTTGATCGCCATCGGCGTGCTACCCGAGCCGCTCCTGCGGCTGATCTCGTGGTTGATTAAATAGGGACGGACCCCATTTATTCGGAAATAAATAGGGTCCGTCCCTATTTAATCGTCCTATGCTTATCATGGAACAAGGAGAACACCATGAATTCTGTCAAGTACCTGATCGTCGGCGGCGGGTTGTCCGGACATAATGCGGCCAAGGGCATTCGAGCGGCTGACCCGCAGGGCAGCGTCGTCATTTTGAGCAACGAACCGCACCGGCCTTACGACCGGCCGCCGCTAACCAAGGATTACATGCAGGGCAAGACGCCGGCGGAGAAGACGTATTACGAGCCGCCGCATTGGTACGGCGAGCAGAACATCACCCTCCTGCTGGACTGCCAGGTCGAACGCCTGGACGCACAGGCCAAGACGGTCAAGCTCGCCAATGGCGAGGAGTGGTCGTTCCAGAAGGCGCTGCTGGCCACGGGCGGCCGGCCGGTGAAGCTGGACATCCCGGGGATCGACCTGCCCGGCGTGCATTATTTCCGCACGCTGGCCGACGCCGTCACGGTTTCGGACAAGGTCGCGCCGGGCCTTTCCGTGGCGATCATCGGCGGCGGATTCATCGGGCTGGAGCTGGCGTCGTCGCTGACGCAGCGAGGGGCCAAGGTGTCGGTGATCGACGGCGGGCCTCACATCTGGAGCCGCTTCGCCGACGAGACGCTCGCCGGGTTCTTCACGCGATACTGCCAGGATCGCGGCGTGAAGTTCTACAACGCACAGAGGGTTTCGCGCATCGAGGGCACGGCCGGGCCGACGTCGGTGGTCACGGCCTCCGGCACGGCGGTTCCGTGCGACCTGGTGATCGTGGCCGCGGGCATCGTGCCCAACGTGGAACTCGCCCGACAAGCGGGCCTAGCCGTGGACAACGGCGTGGTGGTCAACGAGCGGCTTCAAACGTCGGACCCGGACATCTACGCCGCGGGCGACCTGTGCAATTATCCCGACCCGTACTTCGGCCGTCGCCGCCGCGTGGAACATTGGGGCCAGGCCGACTACACCGGAACGCTGGCCGGGCAGAACATGGCCGGGGCCAATCAAGCCTACAACCTGATGAGCTACGTGTTCTCGGACATTTTCGACCTGCACCTGGAGTTCGCCGGCGACGAGCACGGGTTTGACCGCGTGGTCATTCGCGGGCGGATGGAGGACAAGGCCTTCAGCGTGCTGTACGTGAAAGACAATCGCCTGGTGGCCCATTTCTCGGTGAACCTCAAGCGGAAGCAGTTCTCGCCGCTTCAGAAGCTGATCGAGAAGAAGGTGGACCTCGCGGGCAGGGAGACGCAACTGGCGGACATGAGCTTCGACGTTTCGACGCTGGCGGCGGTTGCCGTGGCCCCGTGAGAGGCTTCGTCAGGTATCGCCCTACGAACGCAGTAGCATGGGCGTCCCGCCCATGAGTCTCACGGGCATCTTGCCCGTGTTTGTTGTTGTTTCTTCTCCTTCTTCTTCTCAATTCAAACAACGACAACGGCAAAGACATGGGCGGGACGCCCATGGGACTCATGGGCAAGATGCCCATGCTACGTTACGTCTTGCTCCCGGCCGTTGCATTAAATAGAATGAAGCTGTCATCAGGAGACAACGGTATGTATTTCGTGCAATGTCCCAAGTGCCAGCAACGAATGAAGGTGAAGCAAGAACTTCACAAGGTCAAGGTCCGCTGCGCCCACTGCAAGGAAGTCTTCGTAGCCGAGACGGAAGAGGTCAGCGATTCCCCGGCCCCGGCGGGGACCAAGCCCGCCGCGGCGGCTTCGCGTCCGGCGAACCCGCGTCCGGCGGCGCCGGCCTCGAAACCCAAGGCCCCGAAGCCCCAGCCCGAGGTCGAAGAGCCCGTGGGCATCGACCTGGATTCGTTCGCGCCGGCCAAGCCCGCGACGCCCGGAGCGCCCGGGGCGGAGGCGAAAGCCCCCAGGGTGCTGCGGAAAAAATCGAATCTGCCGATGATCGTCGTTATCGCCGGCGGAGTGTTGTGCATCGTCTTCATCTGCCTGGTGGTCTGGTTGAACTTAACGAAGGTGGTCCAAATGCCCGACGGGACCCGGGTGCGGATGTCCAACTCCGAGGCGGCCGATTGGCAGGCCAAGCAGTTGGCGGAGGCCAATGCCCCCCCGGCGCCGGAAATCTCCGCCGCCGCCGCCGCGGCGAACACGGCCGCTCACGCATCACCGGGTCATCATGCCCCGGCATCCGCTTCCGCGCCCACCAACCCGTTCGATGACATGCCCCCGGGCGAGGGACCCAACGACATTACCGCCGACAACGCCAAGGCGATGGAACAACTGGCCGAGATGGACCCGAAGTACAAGGATAAGCTCCAACTGAGCAAGAACACGATTTTCCCGGACGACCAGGATCCCAAGTCGGGCATCGTCGCGGTGGAGTTGCAGAATACCTCGGACAAGAAGACCATCAAGACGCTGGTCCTGGCTTTCCAGATCATGAACAAGGTCAACGGTGTGGATCGCGTGGTCGGCCACACGACCCCTGTCAAGCTGGAGTATTTCCCCCCAACTCCCGCCTCGATGAAGTATTCGGTCACGTATGAACTGTACGCGGTGGGCAAGTATCTCAAACCCATCGTCAGCCAGCTTGTATACGCGCCCGATAACACCGTTTCGTGGATGGTCTTGGACGGTTTTCAAATGGACAACGCCAACGGGGTGGTCAAAGTGACCGGTCATGCCAAGAACGAAACCGGTGTGATCGTTCGCGACCCCATGGTCTACGCCACCTTCTTCAACGGACGGGGCGAGGTGCTCGGGTCGAGCGATCCGGTGAAGCTGGAGGACAAGACCACGCTGCTCAAGGATGCCGATGCACGGTTCGTCGTTCGGTTCGACAAACACAAGTCCATCGAAGAGGCCAAGGCCGTCGACATCCGCGTGGTGGGGAAAAAGGACTGAGGACCGCATAGGAAACCGATGAGCGAATGATCATACCGATACGAACTGATTACCGGATGACCCGCCGGCCGATCGTGAATTATGCCATTATCGCGATCAACGTGGCCTTGTTCATCGCAAGCCGCACCGGCGTCCATGCCGCCCAGGTTTCGGACAGCCTGCTGCTGCATCCGGACAATCCGTCCGTCCAGCAGTTTTTCAGTTCGATGTTCCTGCACGGTTCCTGGACGCATCTGATCGGAAACATGATCTTCCTGTGGGTGTTCGGCAACGCGGTGAACGACCGTTTCGGCCACGCGGGATACCTGGCGTTTTACCTCGCGGGCGGCATCCTGGCGGGCGTGGGATACCTGCTGCTCTCGGGCAACGCCCCGGTGCTGGGCGCGTCGGGGGCGATCTCCGCGGTCACGGGCGCCTACCTGGTGCTGCTGCCTCGGGCCAGGGTCACGCTGCTGTTGTGGCTGTTCTACCTGTTCCTTCCGCTGGACGTGTCCAGCCTGTACTTCCTGCTGTTCCAGTTCGTCTGGAACATGGTGATGTCGTTCAATCAGTCCATCACGGCCACTCCGGGCGTCGCCGAGGGGGGCGTGGCGTATATCGCCCACAGCAGCGGATACCTCTTCGGCATTATCGTCTCGGCCGGAATGCTGGCCGGACGCCTGATCGACCGCAACCACTTTGATCTGCTGAGCCTGGCGCAGTCGGCCTTGCGGCGCGACCAGTACCGCCGCATGGTCTCCCAAGGGTACGACCCGTTCATCGGAAGAGTCGGCTCGCGTTGGGCGCCCGCCAAACCGGCCGCACCGGCCGTGCCCGACATGCAGGCGGCGCGGGAACTGGAACTCCGCCGCGAAATCTCGCAGGCCTTGTCCGATCACGACCTGGCCGCCGCCGCCCCGAGATATCTTGAACTGATTCAGATCGCGCCCCAGGCCGTGCTTTCCCGTCAGCAGCAGTTGGACGTGGCCAATCACCTCATGTCCGCCGAGCAGCACGCCGAGGCGGCCGAGGCGTACGAGCGTTTCCTCAAGCACTACGGCGGGTACGAATACGCCGCGGATATCTACCTGATGCTGGGATTGCTCTACGGCCGATATTTGCAAAAGACCGGCCAGGCCGCGGACTATCTCCAGCGGGCCATCGCTTCGCTGCGCGACCCCCGAAAGCTGGAACTGGCGCGCGGCGACCTGGAAGCGCTGCAACAACACCCGGAAGAATGAAGCTAAAACTAAAAGCTGAAAGCTGAAAGCCTAAATAGGATCACCAGTCCGTTTCTTTCGCTTTGAGGTTTCAGCTTTTAGCTTTCAGCTTTTAGATTTTGAAAGGATCGACGCCGATGTTTCAAATACCGGCCCCACTGCCGCCGGACCTGCCGGAGACGACCGCCTATGTGCTGGGCGGCGCGCTGGCCGTCGCGGGAGCGGCGATGCTGACCTGGGGCAGACATATCGGGCGCTTCCTGATCATGATCGCCGCCGGTCTGGCGGGGTATTTCATGGCCGATCTGCCGGACGTTCATTTTCTTTCTCCGATCGCCAGGCAGATGCTGCTGATCCTGGTCATGCTGGCGCTGGGGTTCGTATTCGAGCGGCTGTTCTGGGCCGCCATCGCGGCGGGCTTTTTGGCCACCGTCGCCGCCGTGGTAAAGGCGCATCTGACCCTCGGGCCGGTGGACCCCGGCCGCTCGAAGCAGATCGACCAGTTCGCGACATTCCTGTGGCTGGGGCCTGCACACGGCCACGCCGGCGAGATCGGCAAAGACTCGTGGCCGGGCCTGCAAAACATTTTCCCCGCGTCGTGGGAAGCGGCCAACGCGTATCCGCTGGCCCCGGCGATCGTACTGGGGCTGCTGATCCTGCTGGTGGCGATCTTTCGTCCCAAGTGGATACGGATCATGATGGTCTCGCTGATCGGCGCGGCGGTGGTGACGGCGGGGCTGGCGCTGGTGGTCTGCCGCATGTTGCCGGCGTACTGGTCGGAGTTGTGGGCGAGAATCGCCTGGGTGCTGGCCGGCGCGGGCGGACTGGCGGTGCTGGGAATGATCGCCCAGTTTGTGGGCCTGGCCCGAAGCCGGCCCAAGAAGGCCGACGACGCCGACAAGACCGCCGATCGCGATGCGGGCAATCCAAGTAAAAAGCGGGAGGCTCGATGAACTTCTGCCTGCTCCAACCGCCGCTTGTGACCACCGCGAAGGATACGGCCAAGCCTTTGATGGACCGCCTGGCCGATCTGCCCGTGCCCACGCCAAGCCAGGTGCTCGACCAGTTGCAGCACCTGGCCGCCTGGCAGGCGGCGATCCTGCTGGTGGCGGGGTTCGTGTACATGATCTGGGGCTGGAAGATCTTCAAGGCCCTGGTGACCGTGAACCTGGCGGCCGTGGGCTTCCTGCTGGGCACGATGCTGGCCGAAACGCTGATCGCCGCGCACCCCGCGGCGCACGACCCGCACTGGCCCCTGTACGGCGGACTGATCGGCGCGGGCGTGCTGGCGATCCTGGCCTGGCCGCTGATGAAGTTCGCGGTCAGCCTGATGGGCGCGGCGGCCGGCGCGTTCGGCGGATATCAACTTTGGCATTACCTTTCCTCTCTGCACAAGCCCGAGTGGGTCCAGTACTCCTGGGCGGGCGGACTGATCGGCGGACTGCTGGCCGGCGCGCTGACGTTCGTTCTGTTCCGCGCGATCATCATGTTCTTCACTTCCCTCCAAGGCGCCGTGCTTGCGGTGGCCGGCGGGCTGGCGCTGGCGCTGAACGTGGATTCCTGGCGGGACTCCCTGCGCGACCACCTGCTGCACGACCGGCATCTCTGGCCGCTGCT
>CAZYDC010000105.1:0-12056 GCA_964646065.1 uncultured Planctomycetaceae bacterium
TCTGTTCTATCCTCCTTATCGGCCAATCAGCCCCCGCAACTACGGTCATGCACCCTCAGGCCAAGGTTTTCTTGACACAACGTAATGAAGAGTCTAACATGCATCTGTTGTGACGCGGTCCTAAAATATAATAACGATCGCGGGGTAGAGCAGCCAGGTAGCTCGTCGGGCTCATAACCCGGAGGTCGGAGGTTCGAATCCTCCCCCCGCTACTTCCGAAGTGACAAGGGCTTACAGCGATGTAGGCCCTTTTCATTTTGGCCAAAAACAGCTTTTTGTACCCCTTTTTGTACCCCTGGGGCAAAGAGCCGTCAAGGCCTCTTGGCGAAGGGCCACCCATCTCACCGTAGTATCTACAGGAGAAAAAAGATGGCGTGGCTGAAAAAAAGAAAAAAAAAGTACTACGCGAGTTTCTCGGCCGCAGGCAGGCGGAAGACCGTCAGCCTTCACACCGAGAACCTCCAGGTCGCCAAACAGAAGCTGGCGAACCTCAACGTCTCGCTGGCCGATGGCGGAGACAATCCGCTGCCGACCCGCACGCCGATCGCCGACGTGCTCACCAAGTACGTCCAGCACATCCGCACGGTCAAGACCGCCAAGTCCGCACAGACCGACGTGTACTACCTCCGCGAGGCCTTCGGGCCGATCTGCCCGGCGCTGCAGATCACCAGCCGCAAGGTCTCCGCCAAGACGCGCAAGCGGCCGATCAAGGAAGACGTGGACCGCCGCATCAAGATCCACGCCATTATGAATCCGTACTTCGAGAGCATCACGACCTCCGACGTGGCGGACTTCATTGGCGCCAAGGTCCGCAGCCGCGGCCTCGCCCCCAAAACGGCCAACCGATATCGGGAGATCCTCTGCCGGCTCTTCAACTGGACGATGGGGCAAGGCCACGTCCGCATACCCGGCGACAAGAACCCGGCCCAGAAGGTTGAACGGTATATGGAGAAGGCCCCGCGGATTCGTTTCCTGACCCTGGAGCAGATCGACGAGCAGATTGCCGCCCTGGCCGACTGCCCGCGGATACAGACCATGGTGGCGATGTATATCTACGCCGGCCTCAGACGCGAGGAGGCGTTGAGACTGACCATGGATGACGTGGACCTCGACGCCGGGGCCAACGGCATGCTCCGCATCCAGGCCAAGACGGTCAACGGCGACTACTGGCAGCCCAAGACCAGGGTGAACCGCGCGGTGCCGATCAGCAAGACCTTGCGCGAATACTTGGAGCGTTACGCGCCCGGTGCCTCGGACGGCGGCTGGTACTTCCCCAGCCCCCAGGGCAAGTTCCGGGACCCCGACAACTTCTCCAAGGCCCTGGCGGAGGTCAATAAGGCCCACGCCTTGGGCTGGACGTGTCTGCATTTTCGGCACACCTTCGGCAGCCAGCTGGCCATGAAGGGCGAGAGCCTCTTCAAGATCAGCGCGCTGATGGGCAACAGCCCCGAGATCTGCCGCCGTCACTACGCCGCCCTCATCCCAGAGGCCATGGCGGACACGGTGGAGTTCGGCCAGCCCGCCCACAAGGGCCAGACCTCCGCACCCAATGACGGCCGCCTGAGAATCGTCCAGGTGACCCCAACCCAGAGACTGCGGCTGGTGGGTTCGTAGAACGGTCTGCATCCCAAGAGCATCCCAAAGCACGGTGGCTACCTCGGCGAACATGCCAAGGTAGCCACTTTTTCAGAGGCGATTGCAGAACCGCTCGATGGACGCATGAACACCGTCGCCGCGGCAACAAAGGACCAGCGACCGCGTCATCCTGACCGATGGCTCCTCGAAGACGTTCCAGCCGCTGGCCGATGCGCCTTCGTCGGCTTCTGGGGCGTGAGAGAATCCGTGGCTGTTGTATTCTATTTTCGGCTACTGGCGTTGGAGGCCAGTAACGCAAAATAGAATAGAACTCAGAACTGCGGGGATGCATTACAACCTCGCCACAAGTGCAGTAGCGTTCGGGTCGCACAATAACATTGAGAGTGTTAGCGTGCATTCCGGGTGTTATCGTCTGTGCTCTTCATGGACTGAACTGGCAGGCTGAGATGTCGCCAGTTGCGAAACGGATGCTGGCCTACCGTAATGGGGTGATGACCGAGGCATCCAGAACTTGCATCGAAACTCCCGATGAGCCCGTAATGCGGTTGAGGCAAACAACCGTCGTTTTTCGGCCGTCGGGCCAAAGGATGTCGCCTCGGAAGTACTGATGCATGTGGCCGCAGAACGCCCAGCGGGGCTTGAGCTGTTCCAGCAGCCAACGCGCGGGCGGATTGCCGACGCCCTGTCTGGGAGTACCATCAGTTGTGCCCGGTTCGACAAGTTCGGGCAGCCCGGCGGGCCAGTCGTGCAGAAGCAGCAGGTCGATGTGACCGTACTCGGCTAGGGCCTCGACCTCAGGCTTGGTGAAGTAGGTGGACTGCTTCTTCCGCCTCTCGTTCGCCACAACAGTCAGGTCGTCGTAGTTCACTGGGTTTCGGCCGGACTCATACGCACGAGGCGAGTAGTTGCCAGTCAGTCCGCCGATTCGCAGCCCCAATCGCTCGATCACGCCCCATCTTCCAAAGTAGTGGCACCTGGGCCCGAGGCGGCCGCCGCCTGGGATGGTTTCCAGCCAGTTGTAGGCCTCGTGGTTGCCGCCGATGAAGACGACCTCCGCTGGAAACGACTTCTCGCCAACGTGGTAGGCGGGATAGTCGCCTACCTGCTGATATTTGGCTGGGCAGGCCATCGCCCGCATGTCGATCTCGCCCCGCATCGCCTGGAAATCGCCGACGCATAGGATCAGATCGATTTTGGCTTGGTTCTCCTCCTGCCAGCGCAATGCGGCCTGGACCATCAAGTCTTGATGGCCGTGGACATCGCCAAATATAGCTATGGGTTTGGTCACGATTCGCTTCAAGCAATCATTTACGGCGGATCTCTCGCTCCGGGCCAGCCGTGGTCGCCTCCGGAAAGGCGTTACGACAAATACTCCAGTTTTTGTAACAGGGCAAGAGGCGATCCTGCAACTCGTCCGGTTTAGAAATATTACCTATGTTTTTCTAAATCAACGAGTGGCAGTTGACCCAAACGCATTTGCGTAAAGGGACAGAATCTGTCTCTCTATGCAAACGCGGTAGGTCGTCTTGGCTTTAACATGGTTGGCCCTACCTGGGAATCTCCAGAAGATCCAGGAGCCGGTTGACCTGCTCAAAGGCATCTCGCCTTGCGAATTCCTCATCCGCACCGGCCTCTACGGCAACTCGGGCGGCCCATACCGGCCCGATGTCCTCGATCGTGCCGAACTTGGCTCGGAGATTGAGGAGGCCCTCCTGCACCAGCCTGTTGGACAACATCGGTTGGAACTCGGAGCAGAGCGCGTTTATGCCGCCGGGGAAGTTGGCCACGCAAAAATACACGTCGTAGGCGTCCTTGTCCTTCATGCGGTCAACCAACAGGATGCCCTTTATGCAGAGGAAGGCCGGGATTGTCGGAATGGTCGCTTCGACCTCGTTGCGGCCTCCACCCGGCAGCGTGCCTGAGAGCCTGATCTTCTTGTGGAACCACGTTGCCAGGTCAAGGCCCCTTGCTTTCCAGACGGCCATGCCTTGAATCATCTCGTGCGAACCCTGGCCTTCGCCGGCGCACTCGCCGCAGAGCAGATCAACCCGGACAGGCGTGGGATTTCCTGGTACCACACGCTCGAACCTATTGGGAATGCCCGTCGGCGTGTAGCCGGCGGCCAGGAGGTCGTTCCGGATGGTCTCGTAGACATGGGGAGGGAACTGGGCCGCATCCAAGGCAAGGTCCACATCCAACGAGCCCATGTGACCATGGTCCGGAATGGCAAGCTCAGGCACCCAGCCGCCGACCACAGCGATCCGGTCTCGATACTTTCCGAGGACGGTGAGTGCTTCGACCAGGACGGACCTGCACGCGGCAACGTCATTCGGGTTATACGGATGATTCTCAGCCATGAGGAAGAAATGTCCTTTCGCTTAGCCAGGCTTTGACCGCTGAAACAGCGGCTTGAGCTCTTTGTCCATGATCTCGTTGGCGGCATCTTCTCCTCGTCCGGCAACCTGGAGCAGATCCAGGTACAACTGGATCGGCGAGACGACGTTCATCCCTGACAGCGTCCGCATCCCATAGAACACCGACTCATCGCGAGTCGGGTAGAGGAAGAGATTGGCGCCTGTGTCGACAGGCTTGGCTTCCATGCAGCGTACCAGATCGGCCACTGTTGCGGAGTCGGAGCCGACCTCTACGTAAGCGGACACCGTCGCGTACCGGACCATGGGGGCCGCTCGCCAGGCTCCCGACAAACCGGTAAGTGCGCAGCGAATTGGGCCGGACTTGCAGCACTCACAGAGCCTGCTCTCCAACTGGTCGGTCTTGCCGATCACATACAGAGAGACCTTCTTGGCGGGGACGGTGTACTCCTTCTTCCAGGCATCCAAGAGACCTGCCGCATCACGGAGGACGATCCGCTTGTCGGATGACTGAACGAACCCTTCGTCCAGGAGGGCCTTCTTGACCTTCCATACCAAACCCACACTCACGTTCGCTTCCTTTGCCAAGTCCGACAGCGTCCATGCCTTGGATGGACCGGCTAGGAAAACTCGGGCTATTCGGCTTGACAGCGGGGCAAATGGATCGACGGCGGGTCGCGTGTCCGGCCGTGTGGACGGATACCCGGTCACATGAACGCAAAGCCCCGGCGTACGGATCCAGCAGTTCCCGGCCTCGTCAAGGTAGGCCACGTTGTTCTTGCGACAGAGTTCAGCCACGCGCGGCGATACGGAGTACGTGCAGAGCATGGGGTGCCCGTCGGCCGGAACCTTGGTCAGCCCCGGGAGCATTCCCAAGGCCAGCTGGGGCGTAACGCGACTCTTGGCCTCGGCATAAAGGGTCACTTGGCGATCAGCATCACTTTGCAGAACAACGCGAAAGTCGTATTCTCCGTGAATCTGCTCGGTTCGCACGACGCGAAACAGGCCCGTCTCACTGGCGAGCTTCTCGAGCCACTGGGCAACCGGGATGTCTTGCAGCTTGGTAATCATAGGCCACCTTCTACTCATTATATCGGTTTCACCGCACGGTGAAAATAGTATTTTAAGTAAAAATCTTTTCACTCAGAACACGCTTTTCACCACATGGTGAATGCTAAAGAGGCGTTGCGATCACAATACAACATCTTACCAAGCAACAGTTTTCCGTCTTCAATGCCAGCTTTGCCGCAGAGAGCTTAGCTTTTGAGGTTTGAGTGAAATAGCCCGTTCATTGGAAACTGTCGTCAGGTTCATTGGTTTAGGTTGCACAACATTGTTGAGCGACAATGCTGACCTCGATCTGGAGCGATTGGCTTTGACCATCCAGACGCGACGTGTAGCGGACGGCCCCGAGATACTGGGTGGAGTCGTTGGTGCCCCGTAGTGGATCGACCGCCTCAAAGCAGCCGGCATCCTTCGGAAGATGCGAGATTGCCTCCTTCAGCATGGCGATCTTCCTGCGCCGCTCTGTGCGAGATGCCCCCGGCGGCGTGGGGATGGCGAAGTCCATGTCTTCGCTCAGTCGGTAGAACTCTCCGTAGACCTTGGCCAGGCAGGTTCCTCCTTTGAAGACGTGCTCGCCAGCCACGGAGCCCAAGTACCCCAGAAGGACGGTGCAGAAGTAGTCCTTCTCGATCAGACCGGCGGGAAACGCCGTCCGGGCCGCGGTGAAGGTCAGGGCCTCACGAAACAGGGGCGCATCTTCGTAGAGTCGGACGCCTTGCGGATCATTACGGTTCATTGAGGATGATTCTCCAGCGGCGATCGACCGTGCCACGCTTGGAGCCGACGGGGTTCCAGGGGATAACGCTGGCCGATGGCGGCAGCGATCTCCGCAAAGTCGTCAGGACAGACCGGGATGCTCCCTCCCGCTCCAGCAGGAAGCCGATCCGCTGCAGCGTCGCCTGGTTGCCGTATTCCACGGTGGCGCGTGCCAGATCGGCGGCGGTCACCCGGCCCCTGGACAATTCCTGGCGAATCCACTCATAAGCTCGCGGCAGACTGCTGAAGCGGGACCAATCATAGACGGCGTCGACCAGCGTTCGCACGCGAGAGGAATAGACGGCCTTCAAGCCTTCCGGGGTAGTGAGCTCCTCAGTGCCGCCCAACCGACCATCCGCTATCTTGATGAAGGTAATCTCCAAGGAGCCGATGGTCCGCTCCCTTGACAGGCGGTTGTTGTAGACGTACAGCCGCGCCGGAACCTGCTCATCGAAGCCATAGCGGTTGAAGGCGTTAGGTCCGCAAATCTGATACCGAGCGTCGCGATCCTCCATGAGCGTGTTGAGCGCCAGGATTGGGTCCGGGCTCCACGTCCCGCCCAGAGGCAAACGCTGGGGCACCAAGTACAGCCCGCGGCGAACCCTGACGGTCAGGCCGCGCCTGGTCAGCCGGGCAATCACTTCTTGCACCTGCTGGGGAGGAAGGCGCAGGGACCGGGCCAGTTCGCCCGTGCGGATCGTCTGCGCCTGCCGCATCTGGGCATAGGCCAGCACCTGCGTCTCAAGATGGCCGAGTCTTCTCTTCATGCCAGACTATATTATCGGCAACTGGCGTCTGACGCCAGTAATAAGAAACAAAATCTCACGATCTCTGGGCCGTTCTCATGGCGACGACAGACCGCTTTGTCTTCTGCGGGCCCGCCGCGGCCGAATCCGGCGGTGTTACAAAACAACTCTGTTTCTGTAACATTTCGAACAGCAACCGCCGACGGTTCCTGGAACACTCGCCTTGTACTCGTCGCTGCTGACCGCTGGCTCACTGGCAGGTCCTACTTGGAAACCTTCAACAGGTCCAGCATCGGGCGGCTGCTCATCGCGCTGCTGGTGGAGCACTGGGGGCTGCTGGAGAGCCCGTTGCTGTACTTGAGCCTGGCGTTCAAACGTCACCGGGCCGAGTACTACCGCGCTCTATTGGCAGTTCGGGCGGCGGGCGACTGGGAAGGCTGGACGGCGTTTTTCCTGCAGTGCGTCCGCGAGGCAGCGGATGACGGTGTCAACGCCGCCAGGCGGCTCTTCGCACTGCTGGGCAAGGATCGCCGCACGGTCGCCAACCACGATGCGACCACGGTCCCGGCCATCCGGCTCCTGGACCTGCTGCCCGAGCACCCGATGGTCACACTGCCAGGTGTGATGGAACTGCTGGACACCACCAAGCCCACCGCGGGCAAGGCTATCGACGCGCTCTGCACGGCCAGCGTCCTGAAGGAGACCACCGGCAGGCAACGAGACCGCGTCTACGCCTACGAGGCATACCTGAAGGTTCTGGCCGAAGACACCGCCGTGACAGGTTGAGATCACGCCGTTACCTCAGAGATTTGTGCGGCCTCGACGCGCTGGACCTTCTTGCCCACGAACTTCTCCCATCGCTGGACGATCACGTCGCAGTAGAGCGGGTCGATCTCCATGAGGAACGCCTTCCGCCCTGTCTGCTCACATCCGGCTGACGCGCGAGGAGTCCATCCTCACCGGGCTGAGCGTCCCAGCGCATCGCGACGGCATTACCGTTTTCCGATGTCGTCATGGCTTGGCCTTCTTGCCATCGGCTTTCAGCATCGGAAGGTGTGTCGCGCCGGTGTCGAACGCTTCCTCCGGGGTGCCCTTGAAGCTCCCGGAGTGGAAGACGCATGGCGTGTAACGCTCGTTGCTGTACGTGAAGTAGGCCAGGCTCCAGCGTTCGTCGCCGCCGAAGTATCGCAAACGCACCAGATGCAAGGGCGTCTTCCGCAGGCGCTCAATCATCTCATCGCGGGTTGCCGGCGGCTTGGCAGGGTAACCCCTGTTCTCTCACAATCCATGCACTCTATCCGCTGCTGGGCTACTACAAAACCGGCCTGTGACACCTTGACCTTAGTTGAATATCAATGAGGCCATTGATTTATCATATGGTGTAAGTTACTATTCTTAAAGATGTAGATGTTATACATCCGATTACATAAGGAAGAAAACAGTAGCATTGTTTTCTTCCAAGAGGTGGACATGTCCAAAGCCAAAGACAAGATGCTCGGTCGCATCCACGCGAAGGCCGCCGGGTGGGTCTTCCTGCCGAAGGATTTCCTTGACCTCGTTGGCCGCGGAACAGTTGATAAACTGCTGCATCAACTGGCAGCCAATGGCACGATCCGCCGCATCATGCGCGGGCTGTATTTCCAGCCCCGACACAGCGACTTCCTCAAGGCCCAGATCGGCCCCACCCATGACCAGATCGCTCAGGCCGTCGCCCGCAAGCACCGCTGGACCATCCTACCGCAGGGGGCAACGGCGGCGAACATGCTTGGCCTGAGCCAACAGATCCCAGCGAAAGTCGCCTACCTTTCAAACGGCCCCACCAAGACGTTCAAGTCCGACCAGTTGCAAATCGAGTTCCGCCACGCCCAACCCAAGGAACTCGACTTCAAGCAGTACGAGTCCGCCATGGTCGTCCAAGCCATGCGGTACATGGGCAAGGAGAACATCCAGCCCTGGATGGTGGCCCGTCTCCGTGAGGTGCTTCCCGAGAAGGTCAAGCGCCGTCTCGTCGCCGACACTCGTTATGCCACCGAATGGATGTTCCGTCTGGCTCAGGAAATTGCCGAGGTGAACGCATGAACACTGTCGCCACAGCAACCAAGGACCAGCGGCAACGCCTGTTCAGTCAGACAGGGACCCAGATGGGACTGCCCGCTCCGATCATCGAAAAGGACTTCTGGGTGTGCTGGCTGCTGAAGCAATTGTTCACGATCCCCGACTTGAACGGCTGGCTGGTGTTCAAGGGCGGCACCAGCCTCTCAAAGTGCTTCAAACTTATCCAGCGCTTTTCCGAAGACATTGACCTGGCCGTGGATTTCGGGAAGCTCGGCTTCATCGGTGCCAGAGACCCCAGGCAGGAGAAACTCTCCCACAACAAGCGTGTGCCTCTGCTACGCGAGATGATGGCCGCATGCCAAGACTACATCGCCGGCCCCTTCCTGAGCGTGGTTACTGCCCGTGTGGCGAGCATACTGGATCCTGATGGTTGGGCGCTGCGGGTCAGCCCAACCGATGCCAACACGATCGAATTCACCTATCCGGTCGCTCTGGAGACCCGGCTGGAGTACATCAGGCCGCAGATCATTCTGGAGTTGGGCACGCATGCTGAGCCGATACCACGAGCGGACTATCCCATTCAGCCGTTCGCGGCCGAGCGATTCCCGGTCGTCTTCACTGAGCCTGTCTGTCCAGTCACCACTGTGGTTGCCCGTCGGACGTTCTGGGAAAAAGCAACGATCCTCCATGCCGAGTACTACCGCCCGTTGGGGAAACCGTTGCTGCCGCGATACTCCCGCCACTACGCTGACGTGGCCATGATGGCCCGGTCCTCGGTCAAGAACGAGGCGCTGGCCGATCTTGACCTGCTCCGTAGCGTGGTGGTCCACAAGGACCGCTTCTACCACTGCGGCTGGGCCAGGTACTTGGACGCCAAGCCGGGTGGTTTCCGGCTGTTGCCCCAGGACAATCGACTGCCGGATCTCCGCCGAGACCACGAAACCATGCGGATGATGTTCTTCAGCGATCCCCCAATGTTCGACGACGTGCTGGAGAACTTGGCCCAACTGGAGCGGGAAATCAACCGACGGCCGTAAGGGACATATCACGGGTGAATGATCCGAGAGGCAAGGGGGTAACGGTCGCCACCGAGATGCGAGAATCAGTCGCCTTTGCTCTTCGACACAAGCGAATACGCAACGATTCAATGTGCCACTTATACCGTGCCCCGGCAGTATTCCGCAAGCGGTTCGCAAGCGGTCGCCGCAGGTGGTCTTGCCTACTTCCAGATGTCTGTCCGGGATCAAACCAGCCTGAGCAGCATGACGCGAGTGGCGCGAGGTTGCGGCGTGTGCGCTTCGGCAGTAGACTCTTCGAGCAGACATGACGAAACCACAGCTTCAATTCACCAAGAAGGATCTTCGGCGGGCCACAGACTCCGGTTCGTGGGAACGTGGCGTCGGTTATTTTGAGGACGGCCGGGTCGATTCACTCATGGTCGATAACGGCGTGATCCATGCCCGCGTCAGCGGCAACGAGAATTACCGCGTCCAGCTCTGGACGGAGGGCGACCAGATCGAAGGCGAGTGCTCTTGCCCGATGGGCGACGACGGCGTTTTCTGCAAACATTGCGTGGCCACAGGGCTGGCGATCCTGGTCGGCCAAGCAGAATACGTCGATAGCGCCGGTACTGAGGACGCGAAGAGGCGCCCGGGGCGGAAGGAAAAGGCAATCACCCCCGACGATGTTCGCGCTTACCTCGCGGGCCAGGACAAGGACCGGCTCGTCGAACTCATTATGGAACGCCTGCCTTTGGACGACGAACTGCGGCAGAAGCTCTTTCTCTGCGTCGCCCGGAGCGACAAGGGCGGCATCAACGTCTCGGCCTACCGCAAGGCCATCGCCGACGCGACGCGCGTCGGCGGCCGAGGGTTCGTGGACTATCGCTCCGCGCCCGGCTTCGCCCGCCAGATCGACGCCGCGATTGACTCCATCCAGGAACTGCTCGACGAAGGCCATGCCGCGGAGGTAATCGAACTGGCCGAGCACGGCATCGCCCGGTGCGAGCAAGTAATGGGCAGCATGGACGACTCCGACGGCCACATGGGCGGCCTGATGAGCCGGCTGGGCGAGATTCACCACGCCGCTTGCCAGACCGCCAAGCCCGATCCGGAAGACCTGGCCCGGCGTTTGTTCCGGTGGGAAATCGAGACGGGTTACGACACCTTCTACGGTGCGGCCGAGGCGTACGCCGACGTGCTGGGCAAGAAAGGCCTGGCCGTCTATCGCCAGCTTGCCCAGACCCAATGGGGCAATCTGCCCACCCTGTCCCCAGGCGATGACCGCCACAGCTACGATCACAACCGCTATCGGCTGACTTCCATCATGGAGTCGCTGGCCCGGGCTTCGGGCGACATCGAGCAGCTCGTGGCTATCATGAGCAAAGACCTGTCCTCATCCCACAAGTTCCTCCAGATCGCAGAGGTCTATAAGGAGGCCGGCCAGCGGGACAAGGCCCTGGAGTGGGCCCTTCGCGGCCTGAAGACATTCGCAAAGCAGCCGGACGAGCAGTTGGAGGACTTCATCGCCGACGAATACCACAGGCAGAGGCGACACGACGAGGCGATGGCCTTGATCTGGGGCCAGTTCGAGCGCAGGATGAATCTGCATGCCTACACGCACCTCAAGGAACACGCCGACCGTGCCAAACAGTGGCCGGCCTGGCGGCAGAACGCATTGGAGTTGGTCCAGAAGCAAATCGGCGACGCGATGCGCCAGCCACGCAAACCGGATAGGTGGTCATACCATCGGCCACCGGACCATTCCCTTCTGGTGGAGATATACCTTTGGGAGAAGGACGCGGAATCGGCTTGGCAGGAGGCCCAGGTCGGTGGCTGCTCGAACGAGTGGTGGATGCGGCTGGCCAAGCACCGCGAGAAAGACCACCCAGCCGACGCCCTGGTAATCTACCGCAAGCAGATCGACCCCATCGTGAGACGGACAAACAACGAAGCCTACCGCGAGGCCGTCGATCTAATCCACACGATCCGACAACTGATGACCGGACTCGGCCAGCAGGACCAGTTCACCCAGTACATTGCCGAGGTCCGCAAGACCCACAAACCCAAGCGCAATTTCATGGCGATGCTGGACCGGTTGGACTGAAGCCAAACTGGGCTTCCTGTCCCAAACATCAAACCTTTTCGTAGCGCATCTGTGGCTGTTGCGTTGCGGGTCCGCCCTTTTTTCTGCGCGGAAGGAATAATCGTCCGTCAGGAACAGCCCCAGCGTTGCCACGTTCCGCCAGGTGCATTCCAATCGCTCAAGCCGGAGTTCCCCGGCTGGTCACGGCGGCATAATCGCCCAGCGAGCCACCGGCGACTTCTACTCCGCCAACACGCCGTTCGTTCGTCGGCGCTAGTTGTTCTTGTTGAGATGAGGTAGTCATGGTGCTCCTTGAAGTTGTGGGCTAAATAGCCCGTTCATTGGAAACTGTCGTCAGGTTCGTTGGTTTAGGTTGCACAAC
>CAZYDC010000106.1:0-12055 GCA_964646065.1 uncultured Planctomycetaceae bacterium
CCCGCCGCCAACAGGGGCGCAGCGATGATCCTCGATCGGATTGAAAACCTGCGGCTGTATCTGCCGCTGCACCCGCTGATGCGAGGCGTCGCGGAGTTCCTGTCCGCCGGCGATCTGGCTTCGCTGCCGCTGAGGCGGCACGAGATCGAAAGCCGGCGGCTGTTGGTCATACGCGACATGGCCCAGGGCAAGGGCCGCTCGGGCGCCCTGCTGGAAGCCCACCGCCAGTACGTTGACATCCAGATCGCGCTCGACCGCCCGGACGTGATCGGCTACAGCCCACTGGCTTGCTGCCGACGAGTGCGCGAACCTTACGACGCCGCCAGGGACATCGAATTCTTTACCGACTCGCCGGAATCCTGGATCACGCTTTCACCGGGCAGCTTCGCCGTCTTCTTCCCCACCGACGCCCACGCCCCGCTGGCCATCCAGGGACAAATCCACAAGGCCGTCTTCAAGTTGGCCGTATAGTGTTTTTCAATTCGTCAATCGAAGGGTGCCATGCCCAAGTCTGCGCGGGCATGTCTTCACGGTGCGCACATGCCCGCGCAGACTTGGGCATGGCACCCAGATTCGTCACCTTGTGGAACAGGGCCTAGCAGCCCGTTGAAAAAGTAGCATGGGCATCTTGCCCATGAGTCTCACGGGCGTCCCGCCCGTGCAAATGCCCAAGAACATGGGCAAGATGCCCATGCGACTCATGGGCGAGACGCCCATGCTACGCCGGATGGCCTTTTTCAACGGGCTGCTAGCCCAGCGCCGCGGCAACCAATTCGATGGCCTGTCGCTTCAAGCCGTCGAAGGCGGCGAGGATTCCTTCGCTGAGTTCCCGGCCGCGATCGATCACCGCCGGCTGGATCGCCAGAATGGTGGTCGGCGGGCGGCGGGAAAACTGTTCGCACAATCGCAGCGTCTCGATGAACGGCACTTCGTGCATGCTCAACCGCCCCGTCGCGTCCTCGTCCATGACCTGCTCCGGCGCGATCACGCGAGCTTGCCCCGGCGGCAAACCCATATCGGCGGCGTCGAACACGATCAACCGCTGGGCCTCCTCGATAATGTTCAGCAGGTTCAGCCCGCCGACTCCGCCGTCGATGAACTCGACCTCGCCAGGCCAAGGGCGAGCGTCGCGCACCGCCTCCATCAGATGCACGCCCACACCCTCGTCGCGCATCAGGATGTTGCCGATGCCAAGGATGGTTAGCGATTCCACATTGAGTTCCACATGACTATCTGTAGGACTGCATTGACGAACAAAAGTGCGCCACCGATGAGCCCTATCTTACCGCAGACGCTCCGCCACCCGAGAATGCCCAGGATGACTGCCGGAACCCCAAAACACCCGGCATAGGCTTTGTACGATAGAAGGTCCGCCAGTTCTTTCGCGGTGGGCATGTGCTGGACATGCACTAGACTATACCAGCCATACAACGCTAGGAAATACGGCCATGCCAGCCCCAAG
Source organism: uncultured Planctomycetaceae bacterium (assembly GCA_964646065.1). Classification (GTDB taxonomy): domain Bacteria; phylum Planctomycetota; class Phycisphaerae; order SM23-33; family SM23-33; genus CAZYDC01. Next base: position 1,463 of record CAZYDC010000106.1, read on the forward strand.
GCAAGGAAGATCAAAGCGAATATTCCTTCGACACGCGCTCGCTTGCTCAGTTCAGTCATGTCACACCCCAAATCTGTAATCTTCAATCTATAATTTGCAACATGCGATATCAAAGGGTGCCTTTAGTGCTCGGTACCTCGCCCTTGCGATTCGGGTCGATGCTCTTGGCCCCCCGCAGGGCCTGGGCGAGGGCCTTGAAGATCGCCTCGGCGACGTGGTGATCGTTGGTGCCGTAGGGGACATTCACGTGCAGATTGATTCCGGCCTCGCGGCAGATCGCGCGGAGGAATTCCTCGACGAGCTGCACGTCGAAGGTGCCGATCTTGTCGCCGGAGAACTTGACGTTGAACACGACGCCCGCCCTGCCGGAGATGTCCAGGGCCACGTCGGCGAGCGTTTCCTCCATCGGCACCGACGCCCATCCGTAGCGATGGATGCCGGCCTTGTCGCCCAGCGCCTTGGCCAGCGCCTTGCCCAGGCAAATGCCGACGTCCTCGGTCGTGTGGTGGTCGTCCACCTGCAAGTCGCCCTTGGCCGTGACAGTCAGGTCCGACAGGCTGTGCTTGGCCAGGTGGTCCAGCATGTGGTCCAGGAACCCCACGCCGGTGCGCACGTCGGCCTGGCCGCTGCCGTCCAGGTCCAACGTAAGCGTGATGGAAGTTTCCTTGGTCTTGCGTTCGATTGTCGCGCGGCGATTAATCATAATTCCTTCTTGTAAAGTTCACTCACTTTGCGGAACACAGCGGCTTGGGCGATCGAAACACATAAAGCTACCAAAGTCAGCAAGAGGATCAACAGGCTGCCCAATCCCCCACTTTCGTGGATACCAGCCCTGAAGAAGATCCCCCCGAAGACCGGAACGGCGAAGCAATTTACGCAACTAACGACAAAGGCCACGTTGAGGCAGAATCCGACAACGCCGCTCTTGTGTTTTCGAGGCGAGGAAAACTCGCTCTCCGATGGAAACTCGCTCTCCAAGGTTTCCAAGCAGTCGGAACACGCCACGACATCGTCTGGATATGACTTGCCGCATTTCGGGCACTTGGCCATTGGAAACTTTCTTACTTTTTTTGCACTATCGCAAGCATGTAGGGCGTGGCGCCGAACTTTCCCGCGTGCAACGCGCCCCCTGAAGGGGCTACATTGCACGCCCTACTATATCCGCCAGCGCCGCGATCAGCGCCGCGTTCTGCTCGTCCGTGCCGACGGTGATTCGAAGCTTGTCGTCCAGGCGCGGCTGGTTGAAGTATCGGACCAGAATCCCGCGGACCTTGAGGGCTTCGTAGATGTCGGCGGCGGAGATTGGGGCCTTGCCCAAAAACGGGGCCTGGCTGGGCAGCCCGATGCCGTCCTTTTCCGTATTCCCAGGCGCCTGGGCCAGCAGGAAGTTCGACTGGCTGGGCCAGACCTGGAAACCCAGTTTGCGCAGGGCCTCGGTCAGCCGCCCGCGCGAAAGCTTGACCTTCGCGACACACAATTGTTTGTACGCCTGATCCTCCATCGCGGCCGCCCCGATGGCCGTCGCCACCGCGTCGACGGGGTAGCTGTCCTTGACCTTGACGATGCCTTCCGCCGCCGCCGGCTGCATGACGCCAAACCCCAGCCGCAGCCCGGCCAGCGAGTAACCTTTGGAGAGCGTCCGCAGGATGATGACGTTCGGATGCCGCCGGACCAGGTCCAGCGCGTTTTCGTCGGCGAAGTCGGTGTAGGCCTCATCGATCACCAGCAGTCCGCGAAGCTCGGCCGCCAGGGCCTCTAACTGCTCCCACGGCGCGATCGTGCCCGACGGGCTGTTGGGCGAGGCGACGAACGTGACCGCCCCCTGCTCCTCGATCAGCCGCTCGACCGGCAGGTTGTAGTCCCGGTCGTAGGGCACCTCGACGCACGCGGCGTCCTGCATTTCGCCCAGCGTGCGATAGAGCACGTAGGTCGGCATGGGGTAGACGACCTTGCGGCCGGGCTCGGCGGCGGCCAGCACGATCATGGCCAGCAGATCGTCGCTGCCGTTTCCGGGGATGATCCACTCGGCCGGCACGCCCAGCACCCGCCCCGCCGCCACCCGAAACGGCTGCGCGTAGGGATGCGGGTATCGCCGCAGGGAATCCGGCTCGACCGCTCGCATGGCCTCCAGGGCCCGGGGCGATGGCGGATACGGGTTCTCATTGGTATTGAGCTTAATGACCTTCGCCCCGGCAGGCGGCTGCTCACCGGGGACGTAGGCGGACATACGGTTTACATTCTCGCGAAAATATGACATAAAAAACCTTGCCGCGAATTACGCGAATTACACGAAAACAGCGAACACACTAGAATTTAACAGCAACGACAACAGCCAAGAACGCGAAAACAACGAAGAGAAATCAAACCGTCACACTTCCATTTCCCATGGGCCGACCTTGGTGAAGACCACCCGCTTGAAAAACAAAGATTGCATGCCGAAATTCACGAGAAAGCCAAGGGGGTTTCGCGTCGCTTTCAAGTAGTTAACCAGTTGTGTATGGTAAACGTCATTGTCTCTTTCAGTCGCCTTTGCTTCCAGAATGAACTTGTCGTCTATCAGCAAATCGGCAGTATACTCGCCGACGACCACACCGTCATAGAGAACCTTCAAAGGCACCTGCGAGGCAACCTTGAAGCCGCGTTTTTTCAGTTCATGAATCAACGCGTTTTCATACACCTTTTCCAGAAAGCCGCATCCCAAAGCATTATGCACTGCCAGACAAGCGCCTTTGATCCGATAACTCTCCTCCGCAAACAACAGGTCCGACCTTCTAACCTTTTGCGGGTCGAACTCCTTCTCGCTCTCGCCCCGGTCCTGTTCCATAAGCCGCCTCTCATTCTCTTTCTTTATTCGCGCTCTTTGCTGTTGCTTTTGCCGTTTGAATTCTCAAGTCTTTGTCGTTTTCGCGTTATTCGCGTAATTCGCGGCTAAGTTTTGTTTCTTGCCCGCACCGCTTCCGCGTGCCCCGTCAAGCCTTCGAGCGTGGCGAAGTCGATCACATCCTGGGCGTCGTCGGCCAGGGCGGATGCATTATATTCGATCACGCTGGTGGCCTTTCGGAAATCATTGCAGCTCAAGGCCGAGAAGAACCTGGCCGTTCCGCCGGTGGGCAGAACGTGGCTGGGCCCGGCAACGTAATCGCCCAGCGGCACCGGGGTACATGGGCCAAGGAAGATCGCGCCGGCGTTTCTGATCGACGACATGACGCGGTCGTTGTCGGCCGTGACGATCTGAAGGTGCTCCGGGGCGAAGCCGTTGGCCAGGGCGGCCGCTTCCTCAAAGTTGTGTACGACGAAGATCGCGCCGTATTCCTGCATTGACTTGGCGACGGCCTGGGCGCGGTCCAGCCCCGCCAGCCGCGCGTCGACTTGGGCGGCGACATTCGCCGCCAACTTCGCCGACGTGGTCACCAGCACGGCCGAGCCGGGGTCGTGCTCGGCCTGGGCGATCATGTCCGCCGCAACGCAGCCGGGATCGGCCGATTCGTCGGCAATAATCAACACCTCGCTAGGCCCCGCGATGCTGTCGATGCCGACCCGCCCCAGAACCTGCCGCTTGGCCTCGGCAACAAACGCGTTGCCGGGCCCGACGATCTTGTCCACGGCGGCGACGGTTTGGGTGCCGACGGCTAGCGCGGCCACCGCCTGCGCCCCGCCGATGCGATAGACCTCGTGGACGCCCAACTCGGCCGCCAGCGCCAGCACGAGCGGGTTGATATCGCCGTCACAGGTCGGCGGCGAGACGATGGCGATCTCGTCCACCCCGGCGACCTGGGCCGGCACAACCGTCATCAGCACGGTCGATGGGTACAGCGCCCGCCCGCCCGGAACGTACACGCCCACGCGCTGGACCGGCGTGTATCGCACGCCCAGCGACCGTCCGCCTATCTCCAGCGGTGCGGGCGGCTGGATCAGGATGTGCTCCTGGTACTGGCGGATATTTTTTATCACCCGCCGGACCAGTTCGAGAAATTCCGGATCGGCGTTGGAGTGCGCATCGTCGATCTCCTCCGGGCTGACCTGGATGCCCAGGAAGGCACCAGGTTCCAGGCACGAGGCGCTAGCCCCGGAGTCCTCTTCACTGGTGCCTGGCGCCAAGTGCCTATTGCCTTCTTCCAGGTGCACCTTGTCGAATTTGGCCGTGAACTCCAGCAAGGCCTCGTCGCCTCGCTGCTGCACCTGCGCGATGATCTCGCGCACGACGGCAGGCACGTCGCCCGCCGCCGAGCCCGAGGCCGTCAGCCCGCCTCGCAAACGGTCCTGAACGGCCCCAACACGCTTGTCGAATTCCGCGTCGTCTATATGAATGTTCTCTATTGGCATGGTCCTAAGTCTAAAGAAGCGACCCCAGATATGCAACGTTCGACAGAAACACGCGTAGAAACAGAGAAGACGCCAAACAGCAAGCTCATGCCAGGGTCAAGGTCGCTGTTTGGCGTACATGGTATCCATTGGATGCTTAACGGTTGATAGACTCCCCCACAAAGCGTAATCTACCTCCAATGAAATGCATTCATTGCAAAGGTGAGATGAAGCGCCGAGCGGTGCCGCTGCACTTGGATCGAAAGTCCCTGCATCTGATTTTGGATGATATCCCGACATGGGTGTGCGGGCAGTGCGGCGAGGAATATTTTGAGGAAGAAAAGGTGGACGCCATTCAGGAATTGCTGATGTCCGTGGAAACAAAGTCAGCTTCTCTGCGTTCCGCGGGGTAGTTGCGGAGCGCCGGTCGTCAAGGTCGCTTCTTTGAGACCTTGAGCCCTTGGACGATGATCTCGTGGATGGCCTTGGCCGCGCCGTCGGCGTCGTTGTGCTGGGCGACGTAATCGGCCGCGCGGAGGGCGTCGGGGGCGGCGTTGGACATGGCCACGCCGATGCCCGCCCATTGAAGCATTCCCACGTCGTTGGCGTTGTCGCCGATGGCCATCACCTCGCGGCGGTCCAGGCCCATTTCCGCCGCCACCACGCGAAGCGCCTGCTCCTTGGACACCGTCGCGTGCATGACCTGGAGCAGGAAACCCTCGGTCTGCACCATCGAAATCTGGTGCGTGAACTCGGCGCGAAAAGCGGCGATGATTTTCTTCAGGCCCTTGGGTTCGCCCAGGAGCAGCAGTTTGGTCACCGGCCTGTCCAGCCAGGAGTCCAGAGGCCCGACCACGTCGGGGTCGTGGTGGCGCGCGGTTTCGGTCTGGTACGCCACATCCACGCGATCGGTGAACCAGCGGTCCAAAATCTCTGCCGACACCAGCACCGCCGGATCGTGCCTCCGGGCCGAGGCCACCAGGGCGCGGGCGACCTCCAGCGAGAGCGGGCGATGCAGCAGCACCATCTGCGAGGGCGGATCGTACACCAGCGCGCCATTGTAGTTGATCATCGGCGTGTCCAGGTCCAGTTGGCGGTAGAACGGCAGCGTGCTTCGCGGGGGGCGCGCGGAGGCGAGCACCACGCGCAGACCGTGGGTCTTCCGCGCGTCCCGAAGGATCGCGGCCGTCACGTCCGTCACCTGCTTGGCCGAGTTAAGCAAGGTGCCGTCCAGGTCGATCGCCACCAGGTGAATCTTCATGCCGTTATCATAATATAATTTGAAGAGTTTGGCATAAATTTGAGCGGTAGAAGTGTCCTTAAAGTGGTACAACAGACGTATCCCAACGAGGATTCAACCATGCACTTACAATATCGGCCGTGGCTTTTGGCACTGATCGCGGGGGCGATTTGCGCGCTGTCCCTGGCCCAGGTCAGCGCGCAGGTACTGAATCGACCGTTTGCCCGGCGGTTTCCGGCGGGCGCCCAGCCCAACGCGACGACGCTGGCGCCGGCGAACCACGACGCGGCCGCGATTCATCTTCCGCGGAACAAGCAGGTGAATTGGAACAACGGCGCGATCGTGCTGACCGACGGCGGAAATTACCGCTGGGAAATCTATCAGAACCTCAACGTGGGGCAATGCACGAACCAAGCCTACAACGGCGGGATGAACATACAGATCAACAACGGCGGGTTTGGCGTGAACGGCCCGGGGTTCACCAACCGCGACGGCGACGAGATCGAGATCGGCCCCTACCCGGCGACCGGCGGCATCAATTATTCCCGCCGCATGAAGGTGTACAAGGACGCCCCGCTGGCTCGGTGGATCGATATTTTCGAGAATCCCACCCCCCAGGTGGTCACTGTCAATTTCATGGTCTACTCCAACATGTGCTGGCAGATCGCGGGCATCAAGACCAACACCGGAAAGAACGCGTTCGGCGCGGACGACTGGGCGGTGGTCACGGAACTCAACGGCGCCCCCGCGCAAACGCCGCCGATCCTGCACATCCTGTGCGACAAGAAATCCAAGATCCGGCCGGCGCTTCAGGTCCAGTGGGGCCAATTCTACGTGCGATACGCCTTCCAGATTCCCGCTAAGAGTTCCGCGGCCCTGTGCTATTTCGAGTCGCAGAACAAGACCACCGCGGACCACATGAAGTTCCTGGACGGGTTCAAACCGTCCAAGTACTTTAAGGACCTGCCCGGTTCGGCCCGGCGGATGATCGTCAACTCCACCAACCTGGGCGGCGTCGGAGGCGTGGACCTGGAGCGCAGCGACACGGCCGACAGCGTGCTGTTGCAGCGCGGCGACCCGATGTACGGAAAGATCACCAATCCGTCCTTTGCCCTGCAGACGCTCTTTGGCGACATCACGCTGGAGGCCAGGCAGGTGGTGGGCATGGCCGCCCGGCCCGGCGGGGAGACGGTCTTCGCGCTGACCGACGGGCAGATCGTCTCGGGCAAGTCGCCGGGCACGAAGATCGAACTGACGCTCAACAACGGCGGGAACCTCTCGGTCCCGCTGGATCAGATTCAGCAGTGGTCCTACCAGATCGACAAGGCCCGCCCGGCCGACATCGTGCTGCAAGGCCCGGCCGTCGTGCTGCGGACGGGCGACCAGTTGCTCTTTGACGCCAAGGCCCTGAAGCTCGACTTCAGCACGCGCCACGGGAAACTGCAATTGCAGGGCGGCGACCTGGTGGAGATCAACATGGACAACGGCAGCAACGGCGTGCATCGGGCCGTGTTCACCAACGGGTCGTGCCTGGGCGGCCTGCTGGAAGGCGACAAACTATCCATCCCCATCAAGCTGGCGGCAAAGGACCAGAAACTCGACCTGCCCAGGGATCTGGTCTACAAGTTCACCTTCGCCAACGAGCCGGAAGTCGACTCCTCGCTGCCTCACCTGACGCTCACCAACGACGACGAACTCTATGCCCGCCTGAGCGACGCTTCGCTGAAGATCGCCACCGAGTTCAACGCCACCGAGGTCAAGATCGGGGACATCAAGAAGATCGAGTTCAGCCCCACGCACCTGGATCGCGTGGTGGTGACGAAGTTTGACGGTTCCATGCTCCGCGGGCAACTGGACATCAAGGACATGAATGTCCAAGTGACCCCAGGCCCGGCCTTGACGATCAGCACAGCGCAGATAGTCAGCATCGAACAGACCACGAGCATGCCAACCGCCGAGGCGATCAAGAAGGCCGAGGCGCTGATCGCCCGCCTGGGCTCCGAGAGCTACCAGGACCGCGAGAAGGCCACCGAGGAACTGGGCAAGCTGGGCGACTCCGTCATGCCTGTGCTCAAGAAGCACCTCAAGGAAAGCGACCCCGAGGTCCGGCAGCGGATTCTGCGGGTGATTGAAAAACTGGGCGGCACCGACGATTCCACCGCCAACCCGCAGCCGCTCATGAGGATGTTCGGTTAATTGCACTACGGAAGAAGCACTATGAAATCTCAATGGTCCTATTGTCTCTGCGCGGCCGTTTTGTCGGCGATGGTGGTCGGGTTCACCCCCCGCCTCCGAGCCGAAGAAGCCGGCGAGGTCCATATCCAGGGCGACAACGTCGGCTTTATGTGGACTGTCCAGGACGGCCAGAAGAAGAGCTGGGACATCAACGCCGACGGTAAAGTCACCGGCGGCACCAACGGCGCCTACAACGGCGGGATGATCCTGACCATCAACAATACCGGGTTCGCCCCCAACGGTTCGGCCAAAGTGAACAAGGACCATCGCGAGATCGAGATCGGCCCGTGGAACTGGAACGGCATCAACGTCAGCCGGCGGGTCTACGTGGACCCCACGCTGGGCTATTGCCGCTGGATCGACATCTTCGAGAACAACTCCGGATCCGACCAGACGATCAACGTGCAGTACCTCATCAATCATGCCTCGCCCCTGAAGGAAGTCCTCACGTCTTCCGGAGGCAAGCAGATCGACCCCAAGAAGGACTTCGCCTACGCGACGATCCTCAACGACCCGGCCAAGCCGGTCAACGTGCATATTTACGCCAACCACGGCGCCAAGGAAACGATCCAACCGCAATTCAACCCCGGGACCGCCGACATCCACTACAATTACTCCCTGAGCGTGCCCAACGGCAAGGGCGCGGCCATCTGCCTATTCGAGTCGCAGCAGGCCGACGCGGAAAAAGCCAAGGCGTTCATGAAGGATTTCGATCCGCAGATCGAGCTGGCCAAGGTTCCGCTCGCCCTGCGCAAGCTGGTGGTCAACATCGCCGCCCCGCGACTGATGCTCGAGAGCATCGAGCTGCCCCGCAACAGCAAGCTCGACCTGGTCGTCCAGGCTGACGGCAACGAACTGATGGGGACCATCACCAATGACAAGTTCGCGATGGACACCCTGATGGGCAAGATCGAACTGCCCGCGGCGAAGGTGCTGGGCTTCAATGTGCCCTCCAGCGAAGACCCCTACGTGCAGATGGTGCTGACGGACGGGCAGGTCGTCGCCGGAAGGCTCGCGGCGGCGCTGACGCTCAAGCTGGAAAACGGCAACGACCAGGTTTTTCCGCCCGACAAGATCAACTTCAAGTCGGCCTCGTTCCGGATTTCCGCCCAGCGCCCGCAGGAAATCGCCGTCATCAGCCCGCTGCTGGTGCTCCGCAGCGGGCAGCGGCTGGCGTTCAACCCCGCCGACGTCAACTGCACGCTTCGCTCGGTCTACGGCGACCTTAAGATCGATCCCGCCCAGGTCGCCGGCATCACCACCGAAACCTCCGACGGCGCCCTGCACCGCGTAACCTTCCGAAACGGCTCCGTCGTTTCGGGGCTGATCTCGCCGGACAAATTCACGTTCAAGCTTCAACTGGGCATGCCGCTGGAGATGGGCCTGCAGCGAATCTCCCGTCTTGAGTTCGCCGCTGTCGTCTCCGCCGGAGCGGGTGACCTGTGCCAAGCCTCGCTCCGCAACGATGACGAACTGTTCGGCAAGTTGCTGGACCAGGCTATCGACCTGCAAACCGAGAACGGCAAGATCACGCTCAAGCCCGCCGACGTGTCCACCATCGAGTTCGGCGACGAGGTTCTCGGCCACGCCGAGGTCAAGCTCCGCTCCGGCCGGGCCTACACCGGCAAGGTGCTCAACCGCTCGCTGAAATTCAAGATCGAGCCGGGCCCCGAACTCAACGTCCCCGTCGGAATGCTGACGCTTCTCAACCTCTCCGGCGCCCCCGTCGTGCCCGCCGCAGCGGCCCCGCCGGCGGCCGTGCCCGCGCAGCAGCCAAACATCAGGCAAGTGGATCTCAAGGGAGGCGTGCAAGCCCGCGCGTTGGCCGTGCCGGCCTTGCCGCCCGGTGTGAAAATAGTTCAGCAAGCTCACGTGGGCAAATAGGGTTCGCTCCAAGGCGGATCGCGCGAACCGCATTAAATAGGGACGGACCCCATTTATTCGGAAATAAATGGGGTCCGTCCCTATTTAATGCGTTCTCATTTTGTCATCTTCACCGCGTACTTTGCCGGCGGAATTTCCTCTCCGCGCTGCCGCACGTAGGCGTGGATAAACTCGGCCCCCAGCAGGAAAATGATGCTGGAGTAGTACACCCACAACAGCAGAACCACCAGGGCCCCCGCGGCCCCGTACGCCGAGGCCGTGCTGCTGTGAACGATGTACAGTCCGATGCCGATCTTCCCCAACGCGAACAGGGCCGCCGTGACGAGCGACCCCAGCCAAACGTGGCGCCACGCCAGGTGAACGTCCGGCAGGATCCGATAGACGGCCGCGAACAGCACGCAGGTAACGCCCAGGGACACGACCGTGTCCAGCGCCCGCCACACGGCCTGCGACCCCGGCAGGCTCGGCCCCAGGTACTGCCGCAAGCTCGAAAGCGTCGCCGACAGCACCAGCGACGCCAGCAACAGCAGTCCCATCGCCAACAAGGTGATGAACGTCATGACCCGCTTGCGGAATATCCGCTTGACCACGCCGACGTCCGGCCTGCCTTTCACCTTCCACACCAGGTTGAGCGTGTCCTGGAGCTGCGAGAAAACCCCGGTCGCGCCGAACAGCATGGTCGCGAAGCTCATCACCATCGCCAGCGTGCCGTGCCGCGAGATCCTCGCGTTGCTGAGCACCTGGTGAACCCTCCTCGCCGCGTCGGAGCCGATGAGGTCCCGCAGGCGGTGGAATATCTCCGACTGCGCTGTGCGTTCCCCGACGAACACCCCCGCCACCGCGATCGCCACGATCAACAGCGGCGCGATCGACAGCATGGTGCAGAACGCCAGCGCCGCCGCGTGCGTCGTGATCTTGTCGTCGGAAAAATC
>CAZYDC010000107.1:0-12027 GCA_964646065.1 uncultured Planctomycetaceae bacterium
CCCCGACGACGGCCCCCAGCGGGGCCGCGACGACCGGTCCGGCGACAACGCGTCCGGCGGCGACGTCCGCCCCGGCGGCGCATGTTCGCGCGACGTCCGGCCCGGCGACGACGGGTCCGGCGGGAGACGCCTCCCGGAAGGAAGGGGACAAGGCCGCCCAGATACGCCGGTTCTTCGAGGCCAAGCGAGCGGGGGGGAAGTTCTACATCGGGGGACAGGATGAAAGCTCCCGGCTGCAGGGGGAACTCAACGATCTTCAACTCAAGCTGGAGGCGCTGAAACGCGACTACCCGGCCAGCAATCCCGCCGTGCAGACCGTCGAGAGCTCGATCAAGACGATTTCGCAACAGATCATCGAGCGGGAGAACCAGGCGGCCTCCATGGAGGTGGCCATGGTGGAGCAGGACTATCAATCGGCCCAGGACCGGATGGTGTATGTCGCCTCGGCCTACGGCAAGCAGCTTAAGGAGGCCCAGCGCCTCAACCAGACGATGACCGAGTACGCCCCGCTGGAAAGCGCGTACGACCAGTCCAAGAAACTGGTGGAGGCCATCGACAACCAGTTGAGGCAACTCAACATGACCCAGGATGTCGGCGCGATCAACATCCGCCTGATCGAACCGTGCTCCAAGCCCGAAAAGCCCTACAAACCGGACAAGCTTCGCGTGGTGGGGATCTGCTGCGGGCTGGGGCTGCTGCTGGGGCTGGGTCTGGCCATGCTGTGGGATTGGAGGGATCCGCGGTTGATCGGCGCGGAGCAAATGTCCGCCGCGGTCGGAGTGCCGGTGATGGCGATGCTGCCCGAGCTCAAGACCAAGCGGGGACAGGTGGCGGCCGACTTCGGCAGGAGCGTGCTGGAATTCCCGCGCTCCCCGGTGGCCGAGGGGTATCGAGGGCTGCGGACGTCGTTGATCCTGGGCATGGCCGACGCCAAGGCCAAGACGCTGCTGGTGACCTCGCCCGGTTCGCAGGAAGGCAAGAGCACGCTCATCAGCAACCTGGCCGTCGCGATGGCCCAGGCCGGTCAGCGCACGCTCGTGCTCGACGCCGACTTCCGCCATCCCAAGCAGCACGAAATATTCAAGGTCTCCAACGAATCGGGCCTCTCGACCCTCCTTCAGAACGGCCAGGATTTCGAGAAGGCCGTCCTGCCCAGCGGGCAGGCCGGGCTGGACATTCTGCCGGCCGGACCGACCCCCTCGCAACCGTCCGAACTGCTGGGCGGGCGGGCGTTCCTGGAAATGATCCGCAAGCTGGGCGAGAGGTACGACCTGGTCCTGATCGATTCTCCGCCGGTGACGGCCGTCGCCGATTCGCTGATCCTTTCGGCCCGAAGCGACGTGACGCTGCTGGTGCTGCGAGCGGAGCATTCGCACCGGAACCTGGCCGAGGAGACTCGCAAGAGCCTGGCCGGCGTCGGGGCGAACGTCTGCGGCGTGGTGGTCAACGGCGTTTCGGCCAAGAAACTCCGCCGCAACTACTACACCGACTACAGCGCCGCCGGGGTCGTGCCGGCCAATGCCGCGGCGGACCCCTTCGCCATCGGAACCGGCGGCGACGGCGAGGAAAAGGCCTAAAGGACGATAGCGTGCCCGCACGGGCATGAGTCTGGCGCCCCTGCGGGCGTGGATTGCGGTTGTCGTTGACTCGGTAAAGAAACGGAAGAAGCGTCAGAACGTGGGAAGGATGCCCATGCCGCTCAAGGCCAGGACGGCCATACTGCTTGCAGGCAAGCCCCCCGCGCCATGCACGGAGGCCTGGCCGGTGCACCGACGGGGACGGAGTGCGCGCCGAAACGACCTATGTTGAAAGTTTCCGAAAATCCGCCGATGTTGCCCCCCGGCTGCTCCGGGCTGGGCGAACTCCAGGGCGCCTGGTGGGTCGCCCACACGCGCGCGAGATTCGAAAAGGCCTTCGCCTGGGACCTGCTCCATCGCGGCGTGGGCTACTTTCTGCCGCTCCTGGAGCACACGAAAATTTCCGGCGGAAAAAAACGCCGCGTGCTGGCCCCGCTGTTCGCCTCCTACGTTTTCTTCTGCGGCAGCGACGAGGACCGCTACTGGGCCATGACCACCAACCGTCTTTGCCAGACGATCCGGGTGACCGACCCGGAAAAATTCCTCCGCGAGTTGTCGGCCATCCAAAAGGCCCTTTCCGGAAAGGCGATGCTGGATCCGTATCCCTTCGCCGCCGTGGGCAAGCGCTGCCGCATCAAGGGCGGGCCGTTCCAGGGCACCGAGGGCACCGTGATCCGGCGGGGAAAGACCTGGCGGCTGGTGCTCGAGGTCAGCATGTTGGGGCAGGGCGCCGCCATGGAAGTGGACGCCGACCTGCTGGAGCCGCTGGACTGAAGAATGTGGAGCGTGGCGCGTGGAGCGTAGAGCGTAAAGGCGAAGAAAGATCGTGGCGCGTGGAGCGTAAGGCGTAGAGCGTAAAGGCGAAGAAAGATCGTGGCGCGTGGAGCGTAAGGCGTAGAGCGTAAAGGCGAAGAAAAATCAAAAAAGCCTGCGACATCGTTAGATCCATGGATGCTGTTTGTGCTTTTGCCTTTTCTTTGCCGTTACGCGCTACGCGCTACGCTCCACGCTCCACGCTCCACGCTCCACGCTCCACGCTCCACGCCCTACGCTCCACGCTCCACGCCTTACGGTTTGTTTCTGAGTACGAGACATGAGCGAATACACCTACGAGTTCGTTTTCCTTGGCGCCATGTTGGTGGCCATCCTGGCCACCTGGGCCGTCATTCACATCGCGCGGAAGATGCGGATCGTGGACCTGCCCGGGGTGCGCAAGGTTCATGCCGCGGCGGTTCCCCGCATCGGGGGAACGGCGATTGCCTTGGCCATGCTCGTGGTGACTCTGCCGGCGCTGTGGATCAGCGGTCGCGACGGCACGTTGGGCGCTCAATTCCACGGATCGCAGGAGCAGATCGCGACGCTCCTGGCCGGAGCGGTGTTCATGCTCCTGATCGGCCTGGTGGACGACATTCGCGGTCTCAATGCCCGCGTGAAGTTCTTCGGGCAGTTGGCGGCGGCGCTGGCGGTGTGTCTCTCGGGGCTGCGGATCGACCAACTGACGATCGGACTGTACCCTCCGCTGGAGCTGGGGTGGATTTCCTGGCCGCTGACGCTGCTGTGGATCGTGGGCGTGACCAACGCGCTGAATTTGATCGACGGGCTGGACGGGCTGGCGGCGGGGATTTCCGCGATCACCTGCGCTGCGATGGCGGTTTTCGCCTGGCACATGAACCAGCCGGTGACGGGGATCGTCATGCTGGCCCTGCTGGGCAGCCTGATGGGGTTCCTGTTCTTGAACTTCAACCCGGCCCGCGTTTTCATGGGCGACAGCGGCAGCCTGTTTATCGGCTTCATCCTCTCGACCGTCAGCATCCGGTGCGCGAACCTGGGCATGGTGGGTTCGGACGGCCATTCCTGGCCGACCGTGGTGGGCCTGGCGCTGCCGACGCTGTGCATGGGCGTTCCGATCCTGGACACGCTCCTGAGCATTCTGCGCAGGATGTTGCAGCGGCGGGGGATCTTCTCGCCCGACCGCGGACACATTCATCACCGTCTGCTGGCCATGGGGCTTCAGCAGCGGCAGGTGGCGCTGATGGTGTACGCCGTGACGCTCTTCGCGGCGGGGGTGGGGCTGTCCATGATCTTCCTGTTCTCGCGACCGCTGTGGATCGGGGGGGTTTTCGCCTTCGTCATGGTCTCGCTGATATTGGTGTTCCGGGCGGCTGGGGCGGTTCGGCTCAAGGAAACGGTCCTCGCCTGGCAGAGGAACGCGGGCATCGCGAGGGAAATCCGCAAGTCGCGCAGGGACTTCGACCACGTCGAGCTGCTGCTGTGCGAGGCGATGACGTTCGACCAGTGGTGGACCTCGCTCTGCCAGGCCGCCCAGCAATTGGATTTCGTCCGGATCTCCCTGAGCCTGACCAATCGCGACGGCACGGCCAGAACGCTGCTCTGGCAGCGGCCCGGAACGGACGTGCCGGTGCATGAGAAAATTACGGTGGCCGTTCCCGTCCGCCACCGCCGCCCGGGCGACCCGCTCAAGGCCGAGGTGGACGTCTATCTCCACGGGTCCATCGAGTCCGCGGGGCGCCGCATGGCCCTTTTCGGCCGGCTGATCGACGATCACAGCATCGCCAACCTTCCCCCGCCTCCGGCTTCTCCGGCGGGACAGAACGCCGGGCCCATCAAGGCGCCGGCCAAGGCGGAGGGTTAATCTTGGCTTTCAAGAAAACCCTGGAGGGTTTCTATCTGGCGGTGAACCTGGTGCGGGCGCTGCCGGCCATGGTGGCGATGCGTTTTTCCGGTCAGCGAGACATCATGCTGGCGGATCTGGCCAGATGGGTATCGGTTCGCGGGGCCCAGCGCGGCAGGGCGGGCTGGATCATGGACTTTTCGGACCTCATGGGGCGGCTTCCGGAGTTTCGATCCTTGTTTTACTTTCGTCTGGGGCCCTGGGGCAAGGTGCTCGGGCTCCTGATGAAACCCATGACCCATCTGTACCTTTGTGGCGACATCGGTCCGGGCCTGTTCATTGAACACGGGTTCAGCACGATTGTGGTGGTGAAGAAGATGGGGGCCAACGGCTGGATCAATCAGCAGGTGACGGTGGGGTGGGCCCACGACGACTGTCCGACCACCATCGGCCAGAACGTCAAGATTCACGCGGGCGCCAAGGTGCTGGGAAACTTGACGGTGGGCGACAATTGCGTGATCGGCGCCAACGCCGTGGTGATCAAGAGCGTTCCGTCCAATTGCACCGTGGTGGGCGTGCCCGCCTACATCGTGCGGCGGGACGGGGTCAGGGTGACCCAGCCGCTGTCGTAGCGGCCGGCAATGGAAACCATGAAAAAGTGGCACCGTTTGGCGGATCTGACCTTCGCGAGATTCGGTCGAGACGCCTCCCTCAACGGTGCCACGTTGGCGCGGGGCCACCTTCGGGTGGCCCCCGCCAGCTTTACTTATCGGACATCCGGATTTTACCATGCAACATTTACACCGCAAACAGTCGAATTATAAGTCGGTCTTAAGCCGGTGCGACCGGCCGGCCAGCGGCGAGCGCGGCGAGTGACCCCCACTCCCGTTATCGACTCCCCCACGGTTCCAGCGGCCGCGGACGGCTTGACTTCACGGGTCGTCAAAGGCGCCGGTTGGACTTTCGGCAGCAGGCTGTTCAGCCAGGGGTTGGACTTGGCCAAGGTCGCCGTGATGGGCGGGATCCTGAATCAGAGGGATTTCGGCCTGTTCGGCATCGTCATGCTGGTCTACGCGGGTCTGGAGACCTTCTCGCAGACGGGGTTCACGACGGCCCTGATCCAGAAGAAGGAAGAAACCGCTCACTATCTGGACACCGCCTGGACGGTATCGGGCGCCCGGGGAATTCTCCTGGGGATCATCCTGATCGCGGTGGCGCCGCTGGTGGCCAGGTGTTTCCACGAGCCCCAGACCATCGCCATGATGCAGGTGATCAGCGTGACGGCGGTGCTCAACGGGTTCACCAGCGTCGGGCTGTTGTATCTGTTGAAAGAAATGGATTTCCGCAAGCAGTTCGTGTTCGAGACGGTCAGCGCGCTGGCGTCGTTCACGGTTTTCGTGGTGCTGGTGTACGTTCTTCGGTCGGTCTGGGCGCTGGTGTGGGGCAACGTGGCGCTGTACGTGACTCGATGCGCCCTGTCGTACGTTCTTCATCCGTATCGCCCCCGGCCCAAGCTGAACCTGGGGCAGATGCGGGAACTGTTCAGTTTCGGGCGCTGGATGCTGGGGCAGGCGATCCTCATTTTTGCGGTGGTGCAGGGGTCGCAGGCGTTCGTGGGCAGGTTCTTGAGCACGGCCTCGCTGGGGTTGTTCACGGCGGCCGGACGAATCAATTTGCCGGCGACTCAGATATCGCAGGTGACGGGCTCCGTCATGTTTCCCGCGTACGCGAAGGTGCAGGACGACAAGTCCCGCATGGGCAGGGGTTTTCTGGACCTGCTGGGCGTCATCATGTCGTTGGTGGTTCCTCTGACGCTGTTCGTGATCCTGGTGGCGCGGGATCTGTTGCCGGCGCTGCTGCCCAACTGGGTCCGCACTGCGGCGGACACGGACGAGGCGGTGCATGTGGTTCAGATTCTGGCGGTGGTGGGGCTGCTGCGGGCGGTGGAGGCCGTCACGCCGCCGCTGTTCCTGGGCGTGGGAAAGCCCCACCTGGAGGTATGGAAGAACGTCTGTTGCCTGGTGGTCATGGGCGCGTGCATTTATCCGCTGTCCAAGGCCTGGGGGCTGCCCGGCGCGTGCGTCGCGATGGGCATTGGATCGTTGGCAACCCTCCTGGTCGCGCAGCGAGTCCGCGCGGTGGCGCAGATTTCCGCGTCGGCGATCGGGCGATCTCTGCTGCCGGGGCTGGCGCTGGGGGCCGCGACCGCGCTGGCGATCCTGGCTTGGAACCTGCTGCTAAAACCCCAGGTGATGCCCGACGCCCAGTGGGTCGAGTCGTCGCTGAGGATTTCGGCCGAAACCGCCCGCAGGCTGCTGGCGGCTGGTTCTTTGCTCATGGCGGCCGTCCTGTCGCTGGCGATGTACGTGGGCATGGCGCGGTTTCTGGGAAGACAATACCAGATCGGCCCGTATCCGCAGCTTCAGCGGGCATGGCGTTCGTTGCGAAGAAAATGAGTTCAAATGCCGGCAGCCAACTGGACGGAAGAAACGGCACGGACGAGTGATGTTCGCCAGAGGCTATAGGGAAAATGCCAGGCCAAAGAGGAGCGCAGATCGTGAACGCAACCGTCCGTGAATTCCTGAGGCAAAGGCTCTCACTTCAGACCTTACGAAGCCTTCGTTTCTATTGGTGGCAAACGCGATTCTATTTGGTTGGTTCCGTAGGCTCTGTTTTTGTCCGGCGCACTCCAAAGGTTCAGATGTTTCCGGACTCTGGGGCGTCTGAAGCCATGGCCAGCGAGCTTCGCGGCATTAACGTGTCCGCTCCAACCCGGATGTGCCGTGTCATGACCAGGCATGGCAGCGACAAGGGTCAGGGGCGGCACAATTACACGACTATTTATTCCGCTTTGCTAGGCCAACTTCGCGATCAGCCACTGAGGATCTTCGAGCTCGGACTGGGCACCGACAACCCGGATCTCGTTTCGAGCATGGGGGGAAACGGGCGGCCTGGGGCCTCCCTTCGCGGATGGCGAGAGCTCTTTCCGCGGGCACTCATTTTTGGCGCGGACATCGATCGTGACGTGCTGTTCGAAGAAGATCGAATCAAGACCTTTTACTGCGACCAACTGGACAGCGATGCTGTTGCGAATCTCTGGTCGCAGCCTGTCTTGAAGGGGGGTATGGACATAATGATCGAAGACGGGCTGCACACCTTTGAAGGCAATACTTCGTTCTTGGAAGGTTCGTTGGAGCACCTTCGTCCGGGCGGGGTTTATGTGGTTGAGGACATTCATCGAGAGACAGTCGAGAAATGGCGGCATCGGTTGGAAACGGTTTACATCAAGCGATTCCCCAATCATGAGTTCGCATTGGTGCTATTGCCGCATTCATCCAATGACCAGGACAATAACGTACTGATCGTGCGCAGGCGGCCATAATCGGCGCGTTTATTTTTGCGCGCCTCCAACGGCCGCGAGGCAATTCCCGATGATATATTCCCGATCGTCCCTGTTTGTCCTGTGCGGGTAAATCAGTATGTGCCGCACAAATCGCAAGTAGCTTTTGCATGGTTCTCGGAAGGTCAAAATCGGAAGGGCTCGTGTCCGCGTCTTCAGCGGGCGAGGTGTTCGTTACGGAGGAAATGGATATGATTCTGACAACGTATTTGACCGGCAAACCCGATCCACAGAGAAGCATGACCTGGAAGCCCGACGACAAGAACGTCGTGGACGTCTGGATCAAGAGTCTCACGAGGCAGGGACTGCATGGGATCATCTTTCACGACAGCCTGACGGAGGACTTTTGCGCACGTTGGGCCAATCGCAATGTGAGCTTCCATCACATCCAGTGGAATACCCCCTGGACGGCCGCCGAGGAGCGGGTCCGCATCTACCGCGATTGGCTTCGGGACAACCCGTGCGACAAGGTTCTGACGACGGACCTGTCCGACGTGGAATTCTACCGCGATCCGTTCGAGCTGATGACGGACCCGGACAAACTCTACATCGGGTCCGAGCCCATCCTGATCGGGACGGACAAATGGATGGTCGACCGAATGACGGCGACCTACGGCGAGGCGCCTTTCCAGGATCGCTTCATTCTGAATCCCGGTATCTGCGGCGGCAGCCGGGCAAGGATGCTGACGTTCCTGGACCAATGGATGGACGAGCTGGACAAGGCGATCAAGCCGACCTCGCCGCCCCATGACATTTGCGCCTTCATTCGCCTGATTTACCGGGAAGGGATTCCGTTCGTCACCGGCCATCCGCTGCACACCGTGTTCCGGAAGAATCAATGGGCCTGGCACGGCGCGGCCATCCGGCATAAATGAAAGAGTTCGAGATTCCAGGCGCGCGCGACCGGAGGGCCGCCATGGACGGTCGCGCGGATGTGACCCGCATGACGTAGGTAGGTGCGAAGTTGTTTTTCAACTCCGTAGAATTCTTTTATTTCTTCGTCATCACGACGGCGTTGTATTTCGCCGTTCCGTTCCGCTACCGGTGGCTGATGCTGCTGGTCACCGGCTGCTTCTTCTACATGTTCTGGAAGTCCTTCGGCTTCTGGTATTACATTTTCGTAATCGGGGCCGAGACTTTCATCAACTACGGTTGTGCCCTGGGGATCGCCAGGACCGAAAATGTCAAGACCCGCAAATACTACCTGGCCGCCGCCGCCGTCGGCACGATCGGGATGCTGTTTTTCTTCAAGTATTACAACTTCGTCAACGAATCGTTTCGGGCGGTTTTTGGATACCTCGGGTTCGCCTACGACCTGCCGCATCTTTCGATCGAATTGCCGCTGGGAATTTCGTTCCATAGTTTCCAGACGCTGGGCTACACCATCGACGTCTATCGGCGGAAGTCCAAACCCGAAACGCACGCCGGGTATTTTTCGCTGTACACGGTGTTCTATCCGCAGTTGATCGCCGGCCCCATCGAGCGGGCCAACCACCTGCTGGGGCAGTTGCGGCAGAAGAACGCCTTCGACGTCGAGAGGCTTTCCGCGGGCCTCAAGATGATGCTCTGGGGCCTGTTCAAGAAAGCCGTCATCGCCGACCGCCTGTCGGTCTTCGTGAACCTGATTTACGGGGACCCGGGCAATTATTCGGGCGCGACGCTTCTGTTGGCGACGTACTGCTACGCGTTCCAGATTTACTGCGATTTCTCGGGCTACTCGGACATGGCCATCGGCGCGGCCAAGATCCTGGGCGTGGACCTGATGCAGAACTTCCGCCTGCCGTACCTGGCCAAGTCGATCCCGGAATTCTGGAGCCGGTGGCACATTTCGCTGACGACCTGGTTCAAGGATTACCTCTACATTCCGCTGGGCGGCAACCGGGTGTCGGTGTCGCGATGGACGTTCAACATCATGGTGGTGTTCCTGGTCAGCGGGCTTTGGCACGGGGCCAATTGGACGTTCGTGATCTGGGGCGGGCTGCACGGCCTGTACTACCTGGGCGGGCGGGCAACGGCCAGTGTTCGCGAGACGATCTGGAAAGCCCTGGCCGTTCCGGCGGCGATGTCCAATGCCTTCAAGGTGGCCGTCACGTTCCACCTGGTGCTGCTGTCCTGGGTGTTCTTCCGGGCCAACAGCCTGTCGGACGCGTTGTACATCATCGGCCGGATCGGCAGCGACCTGACCGGGCGCCTGTACACGGGGCCCTCGCAATTGCAGACCGCCATTTCGCTGGCGTTCGTCCTGCTGCTGGTGCTGGTGCAGGTGCTCCAGGAGAAGGGCCGAATCTCGCTGTACGGTTCGGGCTCTCGCGTGCCGGCCTACCTGCGAGCGCCGGCGTATGTGCTTATGGTGTTCGCGATTCTGATTTTCGGAGTCAGCAACAATGCCTTCATCTACTTCCAGTTCTGAGCCCTGCCTTGCCGGCCCATGCGAGCAGGAGCTAGAGCAGGCGCGGGCCGAGCATCGCCGCAAGCTGCGAGGTTTCCTGATCAAGTCGGCGATCTTCCTGGTCGTGATCGTGGCGATGGACCAATTCCTGGGCTGGGTGCTGATCCGCGGGCTGGACAAGTATTACGGGCTGGACCGTCCGGCGGACGTGCTATGCGTTGGGCATTCGCACACCATACTGGGGATCGACGGCGACCGGTTGCAGAACGAGGTTGGCGTTTCGGTCACCAAGTACGCCGCCAACGGCGTGAACACCTGGGACCGCCTGGCCATGATCCGGCATTATTTCAGCCGCGTGGCGCAACGGCCCAAGGTCGTCGTGTACGACGTGGACGCCTGGAGCTTCACCGGCGAAGGGCTCAGCGCGAATTCTTACCGCCAGTTCTACCCGTACATCGGCGACGCTCAGATGCGGCAGTACGTGCGGGAAAACGAGCCGTCCAAGACCGAGTTCTGGTGGCATGAAATGATCAAGACGCTGCGGTTCGGGGACAACGACGTGTGGTTGTCCATCCGCGGGTATATGAACTACCGGACCAATCTCAAGATCGGCTCGGTGGACCTGGCGAAACTTCAGCGCGAGGTGGACAGCGGCAAGTCCCGCAAGATCCGGTTCGACCGCGACAACATCAAGTGCTTCGAGGAGACGATGAAGTGCGTCCGCTCCTCCGGCGCCAAGTTGGTTTTGGTGTACATTCCGACCATCGACGTCTTCAACAACAGCGACCGGGCGTCATACGACCGGGCTGTGGCCATGTTCGAGGACTATGCCGCCCGGAACGAGGGCGTCTATTTCCTGGACTACAGCAAGGAGTACGAGAGCCGGCACGACCTGTTCTTCGACCCCATCCACATGAACCCCAAGGGTCAGGTCGTGGTCACGGAGCGATTGGCCGGCGATTTGAAGCGCATCCTGGGCATGTCCGCGCCCACGGCCCGGGCCGGCGGCGCGAAAGAGACCGTGTCTGTTTCCGGGAAGTAGCATGGGCGTCCCGCCCATGAGTCTCACGGGCGTCTCGCCCGTGGGGCAAAAGTCACGGCCGGGACGGCCGTGATACTCACGGGCAAGATGCCCGTGCTACGACAGAATCCCGGAAACTGAAGAGCACCCTGTGAAAGAGACCGTGTCATTCAAGAAGGCAATTCCATGATCGACCGGGCGAAAGAGGTTCTGAGACGATCGTTTGTCTACGCCCTGTATCAGAAATATCAGGTGTGGCAGTGGCGCAGTCATAACAAGCCCGGCCCGCCGCCCCACAGGGTCAAGCAAGAGGCGCTCCTTGAGTACCGGAAGAAATACGGCGTGAACGTGTTCGTGGAAACAGGCACGTACCGCGGCGACATGGTTGAAGTGCTTCGCAAAGTGATGAAGGAAGCCTGGTCGATCGAGGTCAACCACGAGCTTTGCCTCAAAGCGCAGCGGCGATTTGCCGCCGATCCGCGGGTTCACATCGTGGAGGGCGATAGCGGCGAAGTTCTGTCGGGCATGTTGGCCGGCATATCGGAACGATGCCTTTTCTGGCTGGACGGGCACTACTCGATGGGAGTCACCGGCAGGGGCGCCGAGGATTGTCCGATACGGCGGGAGCTGGCGAGTATTTTTGCGCACAAGGTCCCCGACCACGTGATTCTGATCGATGACGCAAGGTGCTTTCGCGGTTGCGACGGCTATCCCACAATTGAGGAAATCAGGGGAATCGTCGAAACCAACAGACCCGGTTGGTCGTGCGATATCGCCGACGACATCATACGAATTCACGCCGCCCCGGAATGAGGTTCGCCAGGCCGACATGGATTGGGAGAGTCGTCGGTCAACTGTCCCTAACAAAAAGAAACAGCATGAACCACTGAGAGCACCAAGATCACCAAGAGCACAAGAATTTAAATGTGGTTCTCCTCCAATTTAAGTGGTGAAAAATCGAAGGTCATGCCACATAACAGATATGGATTTATCGCTTTATGGCCATCG
>CAZYDC010000108.1:0-11998 GCA_964646065.1 uncultured Planctomycetaceae bacterium
TTGGCCTCGCGTGTCGCGGACATCTTGTCCGCGTCTTGCTGTCGCTGTTGATGTGCCGCAGAAGAAGAAACATCCGAAAGAAGCGAAGACGCGGGCGGGACGCCCGCGACACACGAGGGCGAGACGCCCGCGACACACGCGGACAAGATGTCCGCGACACGCACAACGCGAACGCGGCAGGAATAAAAGAAAGGCCCATCTTTTACGATGGGCTTCTTTATCACTCGGCAGCGCCCGAGGGAGTAATTGTGTGTTCGTGGTGCGCCCGCAAGGGCGCTGAGGAACTTTAGGCTGAGGCCGCGACGCAGGTCTTCGCGCCTCTGCCGAGCACGGCGTTCTCCAGGGCCTTGACGATGGCGTCCTGGAGTTCCTGGCTCTTGCAGACGGGCTTCATCAGCAGCTCGTGTCCGCACTTCTGCCAGGCCCGCCAAGCGCGGTCGAAGCGGTCCACGTGCTCGGTCAACAGCACCGCGGGCGCGTTAAAGGAACTTCGCAAGGCGTTGACCAGGCGGTCGTCGGCAAGCTCCGCCGCCAGGATCACCAAATCCGGCTGCCAGCGATTGGCCTGGGCCACCGCGGCCTCCACCTGGTTCTGATGCACCACCAGGTGCGCGTGAGCTTCGAGATACTCGCTCGCCTGCCGCACAAACCGCCAATCCGCGTCCACGATTAGGATTTTCATACTCATGGCTCCTTGCCTGATTATAGGGCTTATCGGCACAACGGCCGCAAAGGTTAACTCCGACCGCCGTTTTCCATGAAAAATAGGACTCTCACGTATTTCCCAATAGGTTTTCGTCGGATCAAATGCGACACAGTCGTTCATGTCCGTCCATCGGACACCCTGAACTTTGAAAACGGCGTTTTAGTCGCTGAGGAAGCTGAGGGAAGAGAAAAAAAGAGAAATGAATTTTCTTTCTGTATTCTTACCTTCATTCCTGTTCTTTGCTTTTCTGAGCTTCCTCAGCGACTAACCCGTCTTCATTTTCAGAGTAGAGACCCAGAGGGACAGAGAAAAACAAAAAAAAGATTGAGACTTAGAAGAGGTCCAAATGAAGGGCCCAATGAGATTTGTTGTTCTCTGTCCCTCCGCGTCTCTGTGTCGCATCGTGTAAATTCCCCTTGTGGGTTTTGTGAGAATCCCATATATTTGACGACCCTGTGAAATGATCCGCTTCGCCTTGGCGGAGCAATTGAAATGTTTTGGAGAATACTATGCCGGCATCAACGCCCCAGGATATTCGGAACATTGTCTTACTCGGTCATGGCGGTTCAGGGAAAACCACCATCGCTGAGGGCCTTCTTCACCTGGCCAAGGTCACCACCCGCCTGGGCTCGGTGGACGACGGCACCAGTTGCCTGGACTTCTCGGACATCGAGAAGGAGCGAGGCCACTCGGTAGACCCCGCCGTCGCGTTCTTCGAGCATGAGGGCAAGTCCATCAACATCATTGACGCGCCGGGCTATCCCGATTTCGTCGGCGGGGCGATCAGCGCCTTGGCCGGCGCGGACGTGGGCGTGGTGGTCATCTCGGCCACCGCCGGAATCGAAGTCAACACGCGGCGGCTGTTCAAGGTCGCACAGGACAACAAGCTGGCCCTGGCGATCGTGATCAACAAGATCGACGGGGAGAACGTCAACCTCGAACGCCTTCTGGGCGAGATTCGCGAGGTGTTCGGCTCGGCCTGCAAGACCATGGACCTGCCCGCCGACGGAAGCAAATCCGTGGTGGACTGCTTCAAGAACACCAGCGGACAGGCCGACGTCGAGGACGTGGCCGAAGATCACACGCAACTGGTCGAAAGCATCGTCGAGGCCGACGAGAAGCTGATGGAGTCCTACCTGGGCGGCGAAGAAGTCCCGATGGACAAACTATCCTCCGCCTTCTCCAGGGCCATGGTCGCCGGAACGGTGGTGCCGATTTTGTTCACGGCCGCCAAGGCGGGCGTGGGCATCAAGGAATTGGCCGACACCATCGCGTTGTACTTCCCCAACCCCACCCAGATGCCTCTGCGAACCGTCAAGAACGACACCAAGCCCGAGGCCGCCGACGTGCCCGTCGTCTGCGACGCGGCCAAGCCATTCGTCGCGCAGGCGTTCCGCATCACGACCGACCCGTTCGTGGGAAAGCAGGCCTGGATTCGCCTGCTCCAGGGCACGGCCACGCCCGAGACCCAGTACTATCACGGCGACAGCAAGAAGACGATCAAGATCGGACACGTGCTCAAGATCCAGGGCAAGGAGACCAAGGAAGTGAAGTCCGCGGTCGCCGGGGACATCATCGCGCTAGCCAAGGTCGAGGACATCCACGCCGGCGACGTGCTGCACGTGGACCCCGCGCCGATGTACAGCGCCATGCCCCCCTTCCCGCACCCGATGTACTCGCTCGCCATCACGCCCAAGAGCCGCGGCGACGAACAGAAAATTTCCGAGGCCATGCACAAGCTGGCCCAGGAAGACCCCACCTTCGTCCCCTCCCGCGACATCCAGACCTCCGAGACCGTCATCAGCGGAATCGGCGATCTGCACCTGCGAATC
The DNA here is from genome assembly GCA_964646065.1 of uncultured Planctomycetaceae bacterium. Classification (GTDB taxonomy): domain Bacteria; phylum Planctomycetota; class Phycisphaerae; order SM23-33; family SM23-33; genus CAZYDC01. Next base: position 2,539 of record CAZYDC010000108.1, read on the forward strand.
ATGCTCACCAAGATGAAGCAGCGGTTCGACCTCGACGTCGACAGCAAGCCGCCCAAGATCCCCTATCGCGAAACGGTCTCGGCCAAGGCCGACGGGCATTACCGGCATAAGAAGCAGACCGGCGGGGCCGGGCAGTTCGGCGAAGTCTTCCTGCGCGTCGAGCCGCTCGAACGCGGTTGGAGCAAGGCCAACGGCATGAAGTACCAGTACGTCAGCGAACTGTTCGGCGAGTCGATTCCGCGGCAGTACCTGCCGGCCATCGAGAAGGGCGTCGCGGACGCCGCCGAGATGGGCGCCGTCGCGGGCTACCCGCTCCAGGACGTGATGGTCGCGATCACCGACGGAAAGCACCACCCGGTGGACTCGAAGGAAATCGCCTTCCGCACGGCCGGCAAGTACGCGTTCATCGACGCGATCGAAAAGGCCAAACCGGTGATCCTGGAGCCGATCGTGAACATGGAAATCACGATTCCGGCCCACTACATGGGCGACATCGCCAGCGACCTGTCCGGTCGCCGCGGGCGAATCCTCGGCCAGGACATGCAGCCGGGCAACATGTGCGTGGTCAAGGCGCAGGCGCCGCTGGCCGAAGTGATGCAGTACAACAGCCAGCTCCGCTCCGTCACCGGCGGACAGGGCAGCTACTCCATGGAAGTGTCCCACTACGAACCGGTGCCCGCCCTGGTGCAGCAGCAGATCATCGCCGCCAACGCCAAGGCCAAGGAAGAGGACAAGGACAAATAACGTAGAGCGTTGGGCGTTGGGCGTTGGGCGTTGAGCGTAACAGCAAAGAAAAAGCAAAGAAGAACCTCGTCCAAGGCTTGATCTGATATTCGCTCGCGGTTTCACAGAAACCTGGTTTGGCGACAGAGCTTTTGCGAAACAGCCCGGCCTGGTCACTTCAGTGAACCAGGAAGTGAACCAGGAACAATGTGGATCGTCCGCGAAAAAGTGTTGCGTATCCCGGATAGAATGCTATAGTATTTAACCCCGCTCGAAGGCGGGCGAGCGGATTCGATAGCGAAAAGAAAAGTCAGGAGCGTTTGCGATGCCTCGTGTATGTCCATTTACGGGTAAGAAGACAATCGCCGGCCGGCAGTACACTCGCCGCGGCAAGGCCAAGTACCTCGGCGGAGTCGGCGTCAAGACCACCGGGAAGACCAAGCGGAAGTTCCGCCCCAACCTCCAGAAGGTCCGGGCCGTCATCGGCGGTAAAGTCACCCGCATCGTCGTCTCGGCCAAAGCCCTGCGCATGGGCGTCATCATCAAACCGCTCAAGCGCACGTATAAAGCGGAAACCAAAGCGTAAAGCGTGGCGCGTGAAGCGTAGAGCGTAACGGCGAAGAAACATAAGAAAAGGGCCCGCGAGATCATGTGGTCATCGCGGGCTCTTTCTTTTCTTCGCTTTTACGCCTTACGCTCCACGCCCAACACTCTACGTCTTCGTCCGGTTGTAATACGCGCCGCCCAGCACGATGGGGCGGATGTCGTCGGGGGCGTCGAGGTCGTGGTTCGTTTCGATCCAGAATTTCCCGATCATCGCGGCGGCGTGGACGTCGCCGGAGTTGACCAGCGGAATGCGAAAACTCGCCGAGTACTTCCGCGACTCCTGCCCGGCCTCTTCATTGTGATTGGGCGTTCGCCATTCCATCGCTTCGGGGCGCAGGCCGTCCCACAATATCTTGTCCGCGCCGGGCCAGCGGAACGGATGGGCCAGCACGGTCAGGTGGCCTTGCTGGCGAGCGGTGTCCAGCAGCACCCGGGCGTCGCTGATCTTCAGGTACGCCTCGTCGCTGGTGCCCAGCACCAGGATATGGCAGGCCTCGACCGTCCGCTCCACGCCGCCGAAAATCCGCATCCAGGGAAATTTCCGCCGCAGGTACGCCAGGTCCTGCTCCGGCCAGACCGCGTCGTGCTCGGTAATGTACACCGCGTCGTACCCCTGCTCGACCAGCGACATCATCAACTCCGATGCCGTCAACGTCGCGCACTGGCTGTAACGAACGGTATGGGCGTGAAGCTCGACCTTCATAGATGTATTCTACCCGAATTGTTCCCCCTGGGCCAACCTGCGCGAACGTGATGGGTGCCCCAACGCGCCGACCAGCAAGCTGGATCTTATGTCGGCTTGCCGGTCGGCGTCTTGTAACCTTTCAAGAGGAAAAGGCTCGGGTATTGAGACCTCTGTCGAGAATAAGCGTCAAAGTGGAAGTGTGGACTCTTTGCGGGCATCGCCATTTTCCGGATGACGCGCAGGCCGTGAGCAGTCGCCCACCCGCCGCTATCGAACGCCCCCGCGACGAAGGGCCGCCTTGGCGGCAGCCTCGCGAATCTGCGCGAACGACATCCCCTTGCCCTTTTGGCTCGCCAGCGCGCCTTTGAGCGAGCGCGTCCCAGAGTGTACGCGAACCGTCGCAGGGTCTCCAATGTTCTTGGCCTTCATAAGCATATTGTACCCAAGCGATCCGGTGGGTTCATGTCGTGATTTTAGGTAGGATCGCAAGATTCACCGATCCACTGACCTCCCATTCGGCCGCGACTTTCTTCCTAAGCCCGTAGGGCTGTTCGTTAGTAGCCCAGGGCGCCGCCGCTTCGGCAAGCCCTGGGAATCCGGTTCCTTTCTTCAAAGCCCCGTATGGGGCGACCGTGGCCACGATCACCCCATACGGGGCTCAAAACAAACGACACCCGGTCCCAGGGCTCCGCTCGAAGACTCGCTACACCCTGGGCTACTAACGACCGGACCCTACGGGCCTAAGAAACAACCGCTCTTGCGAGGGGGGGGTACAGGTGACTGCCAAGGCCCTCTTCATTGCACATTCCGGCGACGGTCGGAATTCTTTACCTGCAAACGTGACATGCACCTCGATGCCGTCGGTGTAAGACGCTATTGACCGAAACGCCGAATAGAACTATTCTATTGAAATGGGAACCGCCATGATGATCAAAGTCACTGCCGTCAAGGCGCTGGAAGATTACCGGTTGGAGCTTTCGTTCAACAGCGGCGAAACGCGGGTGTTCGATGTCCCGCCGTATCTGGACAAGGGAATTTTCACCGAGCTGCGCGCCCCGTCCTATTTCCGCTCGGTTCGCCTGGCCTTCGGGAGCATCGCCTGGCCCAACGAACGGGACTTCGGCCCCGAATCCCTTTATGTCGAGTCCCGCCCGCTTGCCGTTTCGCTGTGTCGGCTCAACCCTGCCAGCCGGCGGGGGATTTTTCTCCGTTAAGCACCAGAGAGAACCATGAACGCTCCAAGCCCATCAACTATCGCGCTGCTTGTGCTTATTCCGCTGTTTGCGTGGCGTGTTTCCTGTCGCTTTCGTCGTATGGTCGGGCGGCAGCGTTTGTCCAAGGTTCGTCTGCGGGTCACGCTGGCCATCTATTCTGCGTTGCTTGTCCTGCTCTGTTTCGCCGCTCACGCACACCCAGAGCGGCTCTGGTGGCTTGCAGGTGGGCTGGGCCTTGGTTTTTTGCTCAGTTTATTCGGCTTGAACAAAACGCGCTTTGAACCAACACCGAAAGGTTTGTTCTACACGCCACATTCTCACCTGGGCATTGCGCTCTCGGTCCTGTTCGTCGCACGCATCACCTATCGACTGGTAGAGGTCTATGCCATCGAACCGACGGCGCCACACGGAATGAATGACTTCGCGCGAAGCCCACTCACCCTAGGTGTGTTTGGGCTGCTCGCGGGCTACTACATTACCTACGCCCTCGGCCTTATGCGTTGGCGGTTTCGCCTCCTGCGGGCCAAACGGCAGCGCGAGGCGCTGAAATTGGAGAGGGAAGGCTGAAAAGGGGCCAGGTACATTTTTCTAAAAGAGATCAAATGAAAAGTACCTGGCCCTTTTTCCGCCATGGTTCGCCTTGGCCATCGGCCATGCCGGTGCGGAGCCGGTCCGTTATTTTTCCACCAGGGCCGCGGCGCGGACGTAATCGGAAATACCCCTGAACCCGCCGGCGCGGGAGCGGTTTTCAAGCATCGCTTTTTCCGAAGCCGTCAGGCGGATATTGATTTGCTCGGTGCGCTCGCCCGTTCTGGCCGGAACGGGTGGGCGATCGCCATCCTCGATCATGGTCGCCACGGTCGCGACAAGCCCCTGGCGCACGGAAGCAATGCACGCCGCCGGGGTCTTTCCATCGCCGTAGGTGTGGGGCAGTTCCAAGCCGCGCCCATACCACTCCCCGTCTTCAAACCACATGACGATTTCGTAATCGGCGGCGATCTTCCTGGCCTGGGCCAGGACGGCCGGATCGAACGGGCGGGCCGGATCATCCGCGGCCGCGCGGCCTTTGGCCTCAAAGTTTTTCGATTTGCTTGACATAGACAGCCTTGACCTTTCCGTGATGCGCCGGCACGGCGAATGTGCCGATGCCCGGTTTCTTGAACACATGGTGCGACCCGGTGATTCGATGCAGGAAGTAGCCTTTTGCTTCCAGCATCTTCTGGACCTCCGGGAATCTCATTTCGCTTGCCACGTAAGAAGTATATCTCCGGATATACGCAAAGTCAAGAGGGTTTCCCCATCTTCTTGAAAAATCGGGGACAGACACCGATTTCATACAGCCGAAATCGGTCTCAGTCCCCGCTTTTCCGTGGGACAGATGGGCAAGATGCCCATGCTACGGTTCAGAATTCCGCCGACCTTGGCGCGCGGGGGTAGGGGATTACGTCTCTTATGTTCGCCATGCCGGTGCAGAACTGGATCACGCGCTCCAGGCCCAGGCCGAAACCCGCGTGCGGCACGCTGCCGAAACGGCGCAGGTCCAGGTACCACCAGTAATCCTCTTTCTTCAGGCCCGATTCGACCATGCGCTTCTCGAGCATGTCCAGCCGCTCTTCGCGCTGGCTTCCGCCGATGATCTCGCCGATCTTGGGCACCAGCACGTCCATGGCCGCCACGGTCGGCTGGCCCGCGTGCTGGGCCGCGTCGTCGTTAAGGCGCATGTAAAACGCCTTGATCTTGGCCGGGTAGTCCATCAGGATCACCGGCTTCTTGAACACCTGCTCGGTGAGGTACCGCTCGTGCTCGGTCTGAAGGTCGGTGCCCCAATCGACCGGGAACTCCCAGGTCTTGCCCGACTTCTTGAGCAACTCGACGGCGTCGGTGTAGGTCAGCCGCTCAAAGCCGCTGTCGGCGATGTGCGTGAGCGTTTCGATAACGGTCTTGTCGATCCGCTCGTTGAAGAAGGCCATGTCGTCGGGGCATTTTTCCAGGACGGTCTTGAAGATGTGCTTGAGGAACGCCTCGGCCAGGTCGGCGTCGCCGGCGAGGTCGCAGAAGGCCATTTCGGGTTCGATCATCCAGAATTCGGCCAGGTGGCGGGGCGTGTTGGAGTTCTCGGCCCGGAAGGTCGGTCCGAACGTGTAGATGTTGCCCAGTGCGCAGGCGTAGGTTTCGCCCTCCAGTTGGCCCGAGACGGTCAGGTACGTGCTCTTGCCGAAGAAGTCCTGCGAGTAGTCGATCTTGCCTTCGGGGTTGCGCGGCGGGTTCTCGAAGTCCAGCGTGCTGACGCGGAACATCTGTCCGGCGCCTTCGCAGTCGCTGGCGGTGACGATGGGCGTGTGCAGGTAGACGAAGCCCCGCTCCTGGAAGAACTGGTGGATCGCCCAGCAGATGACGTTCCGCACGCGTGCGACGGCGCCGAACGTGTTGGTGCGGGCGCGCAGGTGCGCCTGCGTGCGCAGAAACTCGAACGTGGTCTGCTTCTGCTGGATCGGGTAGGCGTCGGGGTCGGCCTTGCCCAGCACGCGGATCTCGGAGGCCTGGAGCTCGACCTTCTGCCCCTTGCCCTGGCTGGCCACCAGCGTTCCGCTGACCCACAGGCTCGAGCCCGTGCCGAGCTTGACCACATCGCTTTCGTAGTTGGACAGTTTCCCGTCGGCGACGATCTGGATCGTGCCGAAGCACGAACCGTCGTACAGGGCGATGAAGCTGAATCCGCCCTTGGAACTGCGAACGGTGCGGACCCAGCCGCCCAAGGTCACCTGCTGACCCACCGGAAGGGCCAACGCTTCTTTGATCAATGTTCGTTTCATATGGTTCCTGTTCCGCTCCAATCGTTGGGTGCCATGCCCAAGTCTGCGCGGGCATGTCCACCGTGCGTCCACATGCCCGCGCAGACTTGGGCATGGCACCCTTAATTCATCGTTTCACAAGGACTGTTGCGTGTCAATGGTCTGTGACACATAATGTCTTCTTACCCCCCCTGGGATCAAGGATGATCGAGATGAAGCTATCGCCGCAGTTCATTGCCTTATCGGCCGACATGATCGTGCTGGCCTTCGCGCTGCTGATCTTTGTGCGCGTCGAATGGTCCCACTCCCCGCCCGACGCTGCCGGCGCCGCTCAGGCCGGGCCGCTCAAACTCGCCCGCCCGCGAATCGAGGTCAGCAAATCCGACAGGACGCTGAAGCTCTTTGACGGCCGCCGGCTGGTGAAGACTTATTCCTGCTGCATCGGCAGGTCCGCCGGCGACAAGCGGCGCGAGGGCGACCACAAGACGCCCGAAGGCCAATTCTGCGTGTGCTACAAAAACCCCGGTTCCAAATACACGCGGTCGCTGGGCCTGAGCTACCCCACCGAAAAAGACGCCGCTCGCGGGCTGCGCACCGGCCTGATTACGCGGGAACAGCATGATGCGCTGGTGGAAGGCAATCGGCTGACGAACGAATTCCGCAAAGTCACGGAAGCCCCTCACGGGGCCACTACAAACGAAGATGCCACCCAAGCCCCTGACGGGGCCACTACGAACGCGGGGCCGCAGGCTCTCACCCGGGCCGACGGCGTGATTACGGTGCCGGGCGTGGATTGGGAAACGCTCTGGAAGACGCCGCTGGGCGGCGAAGTGATGATCCACGGCGCCAGTTCCGACCGCACCGGCACGGCTGGGTGCGTGGGGCTTTCGGATAAAGACATTCTTGAGTTATACGAAGCGATTCCGCTGGGGACGCCGGTGGTAGTAAAACCGTAGGCCCACTGTCTTCTACCGCTGCCGGAAGATGATCCTGCCCTTGGTCAGGTCATACGGGCTGAGCTGGACCAGCACCTTGTCGCCGGGGGTGATGCGGATGTAGTTGCGGCGCATTTTGCCGGAGATGTGTCCGATGATCTCGTGTTTGTTGCCGCCCATCTCGACTTCCAAGCGGAACATCGCGTTGGGCAGGGATACCTTTACCGTCGCCTCGACCTCGATAAAATCGTCTTTGGGCATATCGTTTCCGAAAGTTCCCGCCCGTCAGGGCGGCTGTTCAAAATATCACTGTAGCAGGCCCGCCACGCGGCGTCAATCCAACGACAAAAAAACTTAGCCACGAATTACGCGAATCACGCGAAAACAGCAACAACCAGACTGGTGAACGGCAACGAAGAAACAAATTACGCGGAAACAACAAAGAACTAACCAAGAAGCGGCCCAACAGAACCGACAATTTCTTTGCGTTCCTCTCTTCGCCTTTTCTTTGTCTTTTTCGCGCCATTTGTTTTTTTCCTCGCCGTTCGCCTGTCTTGTTGTTGCTGTTTTCGCGTCATTCGCGAAATTCGTGGCTAAGTCTTTTTTCTTTGGACATGGCCCCCCATGCGAAAGTTCTGTTAAGTATCGAAAAAATCTGTTGACGACAACCCATGCTTTGAAAGATACTGCGTGTACTGGATTCGGGCAGGCAGACGCCCGTGAGTTGTTGCCGTCCCGGAGTGGCGGCGATTTTTTCGGGCGCCATGGACGGCCCAACGTTAACGTCATAGGAGTTTCCCAATGGCACGCGTGGTACAGCGAAGAAGCAGCCCTCCCTACCTTCTGATCGTCTTGGCATTCCTGTTCGTGATCGCCACCGCGCTGGCGGTGGTCTTCTTGACGCAGAAGGATGACGCGCTGGAGGCCAAGAAGAAGGTCTCGGACCTGTACGCGAAGGTGGCCACCCCCGAGCAGGCGGCCAAGGCCGAGCTCAAAGAGGGGATGCCCTACGTGAGCACCCTGGAGGGGCAGGTCCGTGACCTGGCGAAGGTCATCACCGGCATCGAGACGTCCTACGCGGACGCGATCAAGAAGTCCGAGGACTTCCCCAAGAACGGGTTGACGCATCAGGTGGAGGATGCCCTGACCAAGGCCAAGGAACTCCAGTCCCAAGTCGACCAGGCGCGGGCCGACCTCAGGAAGGCCCAGGACGCCCAGACTGCCGCCACCGCGACCATGACCGCCCAGTTGGAGGCCTTCAACAAGGAACAGGAAGCCCTGAACGCCAAGATCAAGGAAGGCCTCGCCGAGAGAACCAAGCAGCAAGAGTCCAACGATGCGCTGATCAAGCAAATCAAGGACGAGAACCAGAAGGCCGTCGATGACCTGAACAAGCAGATCGAGCAGGCGGCCGCCAGGGTGGCCAAGGTCCAGGAAGAGAACCGCCTTCTGGACATGAAGAACCGCAAAATGATCGCGGATTTCCGCGAGATGAACCACCCGGTGATCGAGATCGACCGCCTGGCCAAGATGCCCAAGGGCAAGATCGCCGAAGTGATGGACCAGATCGCGTACATCGACAAGGGCAGCAAGGACCATGTGGTCCCGGGCATGAGCTTCTCGGTGTTCTCGCCGGGCAACCTGACCGAAGATTCCAAGCCCAAGGCGACGCTGAGCGTGATCGCCGTCCACCCCAACACCAGCGAGTGCAAGATCAAGGACATGAAGCTCATCAACCCGGTGCTCTCGGGCGACCTGATCCAGAACGTGGCGTATGACCCGCAGCGGGTCTACACGTTCGTGGTGCTGGGCGACTTCGACCTGCACAATGCGGGCAAGGCTTCGCACCAGGGCCAGATCGAGGTCAAGGACATGATCCAGCGCAGCGGCGGAAAGGTCGCCGACGAGTTGACGGTTCGCACCGACTTCCTGGTCATGGGCGACGAGCCCGGCCGCCCGCCCAAGCCCGCCGCCGATGCACCCCCCAGCGATCAGGAAGTGTATGACGCGCAGATGAAGGCCTACGACGAATTCCAGAACGCCAAGCGCAAGGCCGCCGAACTGTTCATCCCGATCCTCAACGCCAACCGGTTCCTGGCCCTGATGGGCTACACGCCGGACAAGGAAAGATAGATCTTTCGACCGGAATCAAAAAGGGCGGCCCACCTGGTCGCCCTTTTTCTTTTGAAGGAGTTTGCCGTGGAATTATCTCAACGAATTGAACAGGTTGGAACGTCGGCGACGCTGGCCGTGGCTCGCAGGGCGCGGCAGATGAAGGACGCCGGCGAGGATGTCGTCGCGTTCGCCGCGGGCGAGCCGGACTTCGACACGCCGACCTTCATCAAGGACGCGGCCAAGGCCGCCCTGGACGCCGGGGACACCCGATACACCGCGCGCGGCGCCGAAAAGCTCAAGCAGGCCGTCGCCGACAAGCTCGCCCGCGAGAACGGACAGCACGTCCAAAGCGACCAGGTGATCTGCACTTTCGGCGGAAAGCACGCGATC
>CAZYDC010000109.1:0-11982 GCA_964646065.1 uncultured Planctomycetaceae bacterium
CCGCCGGAGGAACCCTTTTTGGGGCCTTGCCGTTGGCAAAAAAGCGATAAAATCCTACCTAGGTTACGTGGCGACTTTCGTATTGCGTTAGGCACTTAAATTGGATGAGAACCCTATTTGCATTAAGCGGGTTAAATCTAAAAATCGATAAAACGCAAGAAAACGGGGACTGACACCGGGGCTGTTGTCGTTCCCGGTGTCTGTCCTCGTTTTCGATGGACATCGGAACCCCCGGCTACGTCTTCGCCGTTGCTTTTGTTGTTGTGGCACCCTCAAGTCCGCTTGGGGGTGTCTTTGCTGTAGTTGTTAAGCCCGCAACGGGCTCAACGGCGAAGAAAAGGCGAACCGACGAACATTCGAACAATCGAACGGCGAATGCAGAAGTTAAGAGTCGGGGCTCCTGGTCTGCACTTCTGCATTCGCCGTTCGCCAATCGAATGTTCGTCGGTTCGCCTGTTTCTTGGAACCCTTGTAGCGCCCGCCTAGCCGCCCGATGAAAATCCAGGGCATCGGACTTGGCTTCGGTCAGAGCTTGCTGTTTGGCGGGGAGCCCGCCGAAAATCGGGGACAGACGCCGATTCCAAAGACGGAATCGACCTCAGTCCCCGATTTTCAGTCGCCGATTTTCTCAGCCCCCGCTTTTCGGCTGGGTGTGCGGGGCTTTTGCGGACTCTTCTTGGATCTGTGTGCGTATTCGGGTTGGCAGGTCTTTCTGGTTGTCGGCCATGAGGTCGCCTGTCTTTTGCAGACGCTCGACGATCTCCAGGGCCTTTTGCCAATGCCCTGCCGACTCGGCGTGGCGCTCCAGGTCGGCCTCGCAGATGGCCAGGCCCGTTAGGGCCCCGAGCAGTTGATGCTGCCACAGGGGATTCTCCGGCGCGGCCTTGGCGGCCGATTCGTCCACGGCGAGTTTCTGGAGGAAATACTCGCGGGCCTGCTGGGGCGAGCCGGCCTTGACGTTGGCCTGGGCGAGCTTGTCCAACACCAGCGAAAGGTCCTGCCGGCCCTCGGCATTGTCGTGATTGGCGGCCAGCACCTTCGACGCCGCCAGCGACTTCTTGTAAAACTCGATGGCCGGCTGGACCTGGCCCATTCCCATTTTCAGGTCGCCCAGGCGGTTGTAGGCCACCGTCTGGTCGTGCCGCGAATCGGCGTCGTCGGAGTCATGCACCAGCGAGTCATACAGCGCCGAGGCCTTGGTGTAATACTCCAGGGCCTTGGCAGGCTGCCCGGCCCCCTGGAACGTCGCGCCCAGGCGGAAGTAAACCAGCGCCAAATCCTTGCGGGCCTCGGCGCTGGCCGGGTCGGCATGGACCAGGGCCTCGTTGATCTTCATCGCCTTGCCCAGCGCCTCGGTGGCGGCGGGGGGCTTGCCCTGTTTGAGGTACGCCTCGCCCAGGCGCGTGAATCCGATGCTCAGGTCTCTCTGGGCCGTCACGCTTTCGGGGCTGCCGTCGGCCAGCGACTGGCGAATCTTCTGGGCCTTCTCGAAATAGGCCATCGCCTCCGCATCGCGGCCGAGGATCGAATTGGCGTCGCCCATGTCGCTGAGGCTGATGGACAGGTCTCGCTGGGCCTGCGGGCTTTGGGGGTCCGCGGCCGCCAGCGACTGGCGGATCGTCAGCGCCTGCTCGCATAGAGGCAGGGTCTGGTCCTTGCGGTCGATCTGCGAGTAGAACCAGCCCATGTCCAGCAGCGCCGCCGAAAGGCTCCGCAGGGCCTGGGCGTTGCTCGGCTCGCGGGCGGTCAAGTCCTTGCGGATGGCCAGGGACTTCTGGTAGGCCTCCAGCGCCGGGGTCTGGCGGCCCAGCTTCCAGTAAAGGTTGCCAAGCGAGCTGAGCGCCTTGGCCACGTCTTCCTGCGATTCGGTGTCGTCCGGCTGGGACTGGGCGATGGGCTCCAGGATGGCCAGGGACTTCAACTGGTTGGCGAGCGACTCCTGCGTTTGGCCCAGCGTCCAGTCCAGGTCCGACTGGCGGCCGTAACTGATCGCCAGACCCCTCTGCGCCACCACGTCCCTGGGGTCCTTGGCCAGCGATTGGGTGTTGCCCAGGTCCTTCAAGTAGAACTCGCGGGCCTTCTTCAGGTCGCCCAGCTCGAAGTACACGTCGCCCAGTTCGCAGTAGCACTTGCTGAGGTTCCGCCGCGTGGCCAGTGCGTCTTGCGGATCGCTCTCGGCCGGGCCTTCGAGGATTTCCAACAGGCGCAGGTAATAATCCAGGGCGAGCTTGGGCTTGCCCATTTTGAGGTGCAGGCCGCCCAGGTCGCCGTAGGCCAGCGTGAAACCGTGGCGCGAAAATCCGGAGCCTTTGGGTAGCCGCCCGGCGATTTGCAATTCCTTGTTCGCACAATCCAGGGCCTCGCGCGCCCGGCCCATGGACCAATACACCCCGCTCAATTCCTCCTGCACCACGATCAGGTCGTACAGGGATTTGTCGTCCTGGCCGCTGCGGGTCAGGTCTTCGAGCTTGGCCTTGGCGCTCTGGAGAAGGGTCAGGGCCTGGCCGGTTCGCCCGGTGACCTGGAACCCTTTGCTCAGCCGCAAGATCGCCATGGCGGCGCTCCGCGAGGCGCCCGCGTCGGTGGTGTCCGAGCCGGCTTGGAAGTCCTGCAACCCCTTGATGGCCACGTTCAGGAGCGACTCCCGCAGGGACAACATGCCCACGCGGTTCTCCAGTTTGTCCTGGACCTCGAACACCAGTTTATTCAGCGTGGCCAGGGTCTGGTCGCGCTGCTCCTGGGCGGTCTTGCGGGCCGCCTGGGCCTGGTCGCGCAGAACCTGGGCCTGGTTTCGCAATTCCCGCTCGCGCAAAAAGCCCACGACGCATAGGCCGGCCACCAACACCAGCACGGCGCTGGCCGCCACGGCCAGCTGCATCGCCCGCTGCCGGGCGATCGCGCGCCGCCGCGCCGCCTCGGCCTGCTTGCGCTCCTGGCGGCGAGATTCGAGTTCTTCCAGCGAGCGGGCCAGGTCGCCCGCGTTGCCGAACCGCTTGGCCGGGTCTGTATCGACGCACCGGCTGATGTCCTCGCGAAGCAGTTCGTCGGCGACGTCGCGCTCCCAGCCTTGCGCCAGCGGGCGGCCGAGGTCGCCGATCACCATCTGGTAGAGCATCACGCCCAGCGCGAAGATGTCGCCTTGCGTGGTGGGGGGCTTGCCCATCAGGTATTCCGGCGCCTCGTAGATTCGCGTGCCGGTGCGGCTGCTCTGGTTGTCGGCGAGCAAGCCTTCGGTGAAACCGACCTCGGTGATGTCCAGTTGGCGAAGTCGCGTGCGGTCCGCGAGCACGCCGATGCCGAAGTCGCACAGCCGCGCCATCGGCCGGCCGTCGGGGCCCAGGCCGATCAAAATATTTGTGGGCTTGATGTCCTTGTGGATGATGCCGACCGAGTGCGCCGCGGCGACGGCCCGCGCGGTCTCGGCCACAAGGCGAAGGCGGGTTTCGAGCGGGACCGTTTCGATGCCGCCCTGGTTGCCCGCCCATTCGGCCAGGTTGCCCGATTCGATAAATTCGCTCTCGATGTAGTAGGGCGACTTCTCCAGTTCCACGCCGAAAATGGGGACGAATTGCTTGCCGGTGCCCAGCGTCTGGCGCAGAAGGCGAAAGAGCGTGACCTCCCGCTTGAAGGATCGCAGCCGCTCGACGTCGAAACAGAACTTGAAGACGTGCTGCTCGTGCAGGCGGTTGTGCGAGGCCAGCCAGACCTCGCCAAAGCCGCCGTCGCCGAGTTTCCGCTCGACCATCCAGCCGGCCCGCCCGGGGACTTCCAGCCCGACCGCGGGCCGCCAGCCGAGCGTTTCCTCCTCGTCGGCAGCCACCGCGCGCTTGGCCTTTTCACCGTCGGGCGGAGTGACCAGGGGCGCGATGCCTTCGGCCCCGACCTCGCAGACTTCCAGCGATTCGTCCTCGGCCATGCCCTTGAAAATATACCGGCCGTGAGCGACCCAGCGGATCGGGCGGGCCGCGGCGCCGGCGGCCGCATCGGGGTGGCTGCGGATGAACTGCCGGGCGTCGTCGAACACCGAGCGGGTCAGGAGAATCTGCCCGCCCAAGGCAAGCCCCATGACCCGCGCGGCCAGGTCCACCGCCAGCCCCACCAGTTGCCGCTGGCCGGGGTCGTGCGTTTCCTCCGACAGGACCTCGCCCTGGTGAATGCCCACCCGCACGCGAAGCGGATGCGAGCCCCACGGCTCGACGGAAAGCAGATACTGGAACGCCAGGGCCGCGCTGACGGCCTGGCTGGAGGTCTGGAACCTGGCGAGGAACCCGTCGCCCGTGTGCTGCATGATCTCGCCGCCCGTGGCGATCCGCAGCGATTCCTGGAAAAGCTCCCGCTGCCGCACCAGCAGGCGGGAATAGGACTCCGTGCCGAACTTGTTCTTCAAGCCGACAGACCCAACGATGTCGGTGAACAGGATCACCGTCATGTATCGCGACGCGTCCATGGTGGCCTCTGACAGAAACTGACAGGACATTTTATCCGGTTCGTAGTGTGCCCGTAAGGGCATTCTTGAAGAAACGCGTTCGTAGTGTGCCCGTCAGGGCATAAGAAACCCGGAAACGCCTCACGGCGTCACTACGAACCCGGAAACGCCTCACGGCGTCACTACGAACCGATCAGTCTATCCAGCAGCCGTGCTGCCAGGAGCCGATGTCGAACCGTCCCGGGCCGTTGTACCAGCCGAGGGCCGCCTGGCTGGCGGAGGAGGTCGGCCTGGCGCCGTTGTCCGCGTCGTGAGAGAAGCCCGCGATGGGGCAACCCTTCTGGATGCCCGCCGTGCCGCACATGCCGGTCAGCACGTTCTCGACGGCGTCCACTTCCTTGAGGCCTTCGGCGTCCATCGCCTTGGCCAGCTCCGGCGTGACGACCTTGTTGAAATACTTGCCGTCTTTCATGTTCCTGCCGACGTAGCATCCGACGGCGTCCGTGGGCGAGAGCTTTCGATGCGAACCGATCGGGCAGGCGACCTTCGCGTCGGCAGGCAGGCGGAAGAAAAGTTTGCCGGCGGCCGGATCCTGGCAAAACGTGCCCGCCGGCAACTGATCGGGCGGAAGGTCGATCTTGACCAAGTCGGCCTCCTTGCGCTTGCCGTCCTTGGCCAGGTAGTCCAGCTTCGCCACGTACCAGTAGGCGTACGCGGCCACCGCGCCGGGGTTGGCGGACGGGTCGAACGCGTACAGGCCGCGAGTGGCGTCGCCCTGGAGCTTCCAGTCCGCGGGCACGTCGAACACCCAGTCTCCGCCGCCCTTGTACGCGGCCGAGTTGTGGCCCTCGAACGGGGCGTTGTAGCCGCCCGTCTGATTGCTGACCTGCACCAGGTCCGGACGGATGCGCCAGCGGCCGTTGGGGTCGCGGAATTTGCCGTACGTCAGAGGCGCGACCGTGGAGTTGCGGTCGTTGCCCGTGGCGGCCGACCATGCGGCCAGGTCGCTCAGCGGTTTATTGTCCGCCTTGAACGTGGCCGCCGGAGCGGCGGCGTAGACGCCGTAGTCGAGAACCACATTCCGGTCGGCGGGCGCGTCGACGCACAGCTTGTCCGACTGGAACACGTTGTTCAAGGCCAGGACGGAATTGGCGCCGGCGATTTTGAGGGCGCTTTCCTTGCAGCTCAACATGCTGTTGTTGAACAGCCGCAGATCGGCGGCCTTGACGGCGACGCCGACGTCGTCGCCGGTCGCGACGTTATTGACCAGCAGAGTTCTGGCGCCCGCGACCCCAAAGCCTGTGGCGGCGCCGCTTGCGTAGTTGCCGTCGAAAACGTTGTCCGACCCGCCGGGGGCCAGGGCGAACCCGACGGTGTCGGCCGACTTCGTTGCGGCCAGATGGCGGTTTTCAAAGAGGTACAAACCGGCGCTTACGGCGCCGGGGTCCGGCGGGGCAAAGCCGCTGGCGCTGCCCTCGCTGGCGCACCACTTGATGTCGCAGAGCGAGCCGGAGTAGGCGTAGCCGGCACGGCCGCCGGTGACGCTGCACTCGTAGAGCGTGTTCTCGCGGCCGGTGATGGCGATGCCGGTTTGCGCGGGCTTTTCCACGAAGATATACTCCAGCACGCAGTCGCGCGTCTGGCGGAGTTCGACGGCGGCCTTGGCGGCGGAGTGCGTGACCTTCAGCCCGGCCAGGCGGACGTGCCCGCAGTTCTTGAGCAAAATGGCCGGCTGGTCGCCCAGCGCGGCCGCGTCGATGACGGCGGGTCCGGGCGTGGGGAACTTGGGCGGCGTGGGGTAAGGCGGCGCCTCGGCGACGATGTGCAGGAAGTTTTCGCTCGTGCCGCTGCGGTCGATGACGATGGCCTGCTTGTACGTGCCGGATCGGATCACCAGCACGTCGCCGGGCCTCATGCGGTCCAGGGCGTAGGCGGCGGTGGCCAGCGGAGCGTCCTTGGCGCCCCGGCCTGCGGCGTCGGCCCCGTCGGGCGCCATGTACCACGCCCGCGCGCCGGGCAACGGATTCTCTGCGGCCCCGATAGTCGGCTTGTCGCCGCGGTCGGCCCCGAAGATGTCCTTCTGGTTGCCCTTGTACGTGAACGTCTGGTGGCCGTTGCCTTCGTCGGGGTCAAAGAGGAAATCGCCCACCTGCTGCTTTGTGGGCAGGCCGGCCCCGAGGACCGGCGAGTCGGGCAGCGGACGCACGTCGTAGCGCAGCGGGTTGGCGATCAGCGTAAAGTAACCCGGCGGCGCGATGGCGTGGGACTCGTACCCGGTGGCCTTGGTGAACTCACCCAGCGTGGCGCCCTCCTGGGCGCCGGACATGTTGCTGAACAGCAGCCTGCCCCAATTAATCGAGGCCGACAGCGGACCCGGCACCGCGTGCAGGTCCTTCCAGAAGCAGTCGTAGTCGATCTGCGACAGGCTGGCGTCGGTCTGCTCGGTGTTGACCATGTAGTCGATGCCGTGGCAGGGGTGTCCGCAGCGGTCGCTGGGATCCCACGAGCGGAAGTCGATCCACAGATTGTCCAGCGCCGCGAAGTGGTATACCGAGCGCGACTGGAACACCGACTCGAACTGGTCGCCGGCCTTCACCGCGTCGAAGAACCCGCGAAGCACGTTGAACTTCATGCCCATGACCGTCGAGGCGACGATGGTCGAGCCGGGCATCAGCTCGGCCTCGAAGGGTTTCACGTCGTTGAGCAGCCCGGGCCGGGGGTTTGGACCCTGGCTGCCGGTGACGCGGACCTTGGGCGGTTCCTCGCCGGCCAGGCCCACGAACAGGCGGTCGTCGGCGGGCTTGGCCGAGAGCTTCAGCCTTGCGAGGCCGGCCGTGGCCGTCTCGGCCGTCACCGCAACCGTGTCCTCCTTGCGATTGCCCTTGTCGTCAAAGTAAATCGCCCGCACGGTCTGGCCGGGCTTTACCGGCTCGAGAATCTCCAACTCGCCGGGCGCGGCCTCGCGGAAGGGGATCGACAGCCTGCCCGCCCGCGTGACGGTCAGCGTGTACATCAAGGAGCGGCGAGGGTCGTCGCTCTGCGGGATGTGCGGGGCCGGCATCGACGACTGGAGCTTCTTGCCTTCGGGCGAGCACACGTACAGCCGCTTGGCCGCGGTGTCGTGGTAATACGTGCCACGCTTCACGGCCGAAAGGCTGCTGACGCCGGTGTAATCCTTGAACCCCTCCGCGTCGATCAGCAGGGGCGTGGCGAAGTCCCAATTCTCGCAGTAGTACACCTCCGGGCGGTCGGGCGCGGCCAGCCACTGCACGGCCAGGTTCAGGCCGGTCTCGTGTCCGAGCTCCGAATTCATCATCCAGGGCACGCGGCCGCGATGGAGCACGTCGAATGTCTCGCCGTAGCACGGCTGACCTTGCTCGGTGGCGTTGGCCCGCGTCGGTTCGCTGTCGAACCAGATGCCCCCGCCCCGGAAGGCCGTGTTGTTGATCGCGTATCCATGGTCCGATCCGCGGTACGTCACCACGCTCTTTTTGTCGCCGGCGAAGATGTTGTTACGGACGATCAGGTTCTCGCAGCATTCGCAGTCCGCGCCGCCCATGCCGGTGAAAATGTTGTTCTGCACCACGTTGTTGAAGCAGAACTGGTCCCACCACGGGCCTTCGCCGCCGCACATCGCGGTCAGGAAATAACTATTCTCCCAGATGTGGTGGTTGCCGAAGGGGATGTTCTTGGTCGGGTTGTCGTTGCCGTCGAATATGAACGAGTTGTTGATGTCGAAGACGCAGTGGTCCACGTGCAGCTCGGGCTTCTTGATGCGGTTGGCGGTGTGGCGCACGTCGCCGGAGACCGGTCCGCCGCGCCCCACGTTGACCTGCGCCCAGCGGAACAGGCAGTTGCGGACCACGCTGCCGGCCTCGGTGGAGAAACATCCGACTGTCGAAAAACCGGCGGTGTCGTCCTCGAAGAGCATGGAGGGCACGCCCATGGCCGTGCCGCCCCAGCCGTACTGCTTCTGGTGGCCGTACGAGTTGCCGCCCAGCAGGTACAGCCCGCGCAGCATGGCCAGCGGTTCGTATCGCGCGCCGGACCATCCGCCGGCCTCGGTGAGGCTGCCCGCCGGCGGGCAGATGTAGAAATAATGCTCCGCCGCGTCGTAGAAGCACGTGCCGGGCGCAAGCTCGCCGCGCGACTTCACCACGCGAGGCGTGATGCCGATCAGTTGCTCGACGATCTGCGTGGGCTTGTCGGCCGGGGCGATATTGAACACGTACCGCGCGTCAAAGCTCAGCGGTTTGGACGGCAGCACGATCCGCCGGTCGGGCGTGAGCTGCTTGGAGCTGATGTGGAACTCGCGGACGGCCGGCTTGGCCGCGTCGCCCTCGTTGTACTTGAAGCTCAGGACTTTCTCGCCAGGCCCGCCGAGGTTTGGGGCGTCCAGGCGAACCGCGTCCAGCAGGCGGATCGTGCGGCCGCTCGGGTCGGAGGCGTCGATCTCGAAACCCTGCACGCCGAACCCCGGATGGCCCTCATACCACAGCGGCTCCAGTTCGTTCGAGCCGAAATCCAGTTCGGTGCGGTAGACCTTCGCGGCGGGCAGGTCCGGCCGCAGCGGGGCGACCTCCTGCCAGTCCATGTGAGTCGAGTTGCCGCCGGGGGCGCCCAGGCAGTAGCCGCCCGCGTTGCACGCGGCGTCGATCACGTGCTTGGAAGGGTCCTCGCCGCCGGGCAGATAGACATACAGGCTGTCGTCCACGACGGTGAACCGCCAGAAGTCGTCCGCGTTGGGATTGACCTGGCCGGGCATTCGCATCTGGAGCGCCGGGGCTGAGGCGCCCATCGGCACCAGGAAGCCGAAGTCCCAGTTTTCCCGCGCGGTGCCGGCAGTGTCCTCGGGCTTGGTGCAGGCCTCCATCACGCGGTTCGCGCTGAGCATGATCGCCCCGGGCTTCATGATGCTCGGGCCCTCGCCCTGCGTGGTGGCCCGCCAGAGGCCCTCGATCCGCGCGTTGAACACCTCGGCGGAAATGCCCGCGGCGCTGGGGTCCGCCGCGAGCGGCAGGCGAACCTCCAGGTAATCCTGGTACGGATTCTCCAGCACCTTGGCCAACGCGGCGTCTCCGGTGGGGAACTGCCGCTGGAGGTAGCCGTTAAGCGGCAACTGCTCGTGCGGCGTGCCGGCCTGCTGACGCGACATCGCCGCGCCCGAAAGGTTCAGCCCAATCACCGGCAGCGCCAGTTGCCGGACCCACCAGGCCGAGTCCTTATCGGCGCGGATCTTCACCCAGCCGTCCTTGAGCACGAGCGTTTCGCTCTTGCCCAACTTGCCGATGGTGGCGGCGTCGAGCTGCCAGAGCTTGTCGCCGGTCGGGTAGGTGTAGACCGCCCGCCACGCCGCCGCCGGCTGGGCGATGAACCGCGTGACCAGCCCGGCGCTCTTGCCGTTGACCCGCATATACATTTCGGGAGTCTTGTTGGGGCCTTCGATGTAGCACTGGCCGTCCGCCAGGGGCGGCGTGCCGACGCACTTGCTCATCAAAAGGTCGCGCCGCCCGACGATGAACGAGCCCGGGCGCAGGTGCGACGGGTCGCGCCCCCAGGAACTGTTGGTGCCGATGCCGAAATCCTCCATGCCCAGCACGCCGCCCGCCGGCTGAAGCGCGATGCCGTCCGCGAGCACCTGAGGAGTGTCGCGGTCCAGCATCACGTACCGCACGGGGCGGAACGGCTCGGCCAGCTTCGCGCTGCCGCGCGACAGCGAGCTGACGTTCGCGTCCGGGCCGCCGATGTGGCTGTTGCCCCACCAGTCGGCGATCCATGAATCGCCTCGGGAACCGTACCCCAGGAACGTGTGCCAATCGCGCACGCGGTAGAGGCCCGCATCGCTCACCTTCTGCCAGCGCGACGGGGCAATCGCCTCCGACGGCGAGAACGCAGGCCGATGGCCGGGGAAACCGCTGATCACCGCGTCAGGCCCAAGCGAGAAAGTCGTCTGGATGGCCGTGTGGCGATAGATCGAATCCTTGATGAAAATCTTCGCGCTCCAGCGTGCGAACGCGGCCGCCTTGGCCAGCGTGGCGAACGGCTTTTCCATCGTGCCCAGCCCCGTGTCGCGCCCGTCGGCGTCCAGCGGGGCCGTTCCGTCCACGATCGTCGCCTTGCCCGAATCGATCTCCTTCCACCAGTCGGCTGGGCTCGCGTAGGGGCCAACATCCCCGTGGCCGGCGAGGCGAGGCTTGCCCTCGATGTCGCTGGCGACCTCAGGGAGGCTCAGGCCGCGCCCGACGGCAGGGCTGGTGAAGCGCGGGTGGAAGTCCTCTTTCTGGAAGTCCGCGAACAGGTCCTCGTAACTTCGCGTGTAACTGTTCTCGCCGTTGAACCGCTGGACGATGTCCAGCGACTGGCTGTCCTTGTCAAACGCCGACCAGGCCGGGTCCTTGAGCGAGAAGACCACCTTGCCGCCCGTCCGCAGACGCAAGCCCAGCGGATTGTCCTGCCCCAAGGGGGCCAGGTCCACGCCCGAGGCGTACGGCAGGCCGCGAAGGAGCTTGTCCTTGCCGGGGTGGCGGAAATAGACGTTGTTATTCACCTTGGCGCCGGCGGCGACGGCCAACTCGACGTCATTATCGCTCAGCAGCGTGGCGGCGTAATTGTTGACGAGGATATTGTTGACCACCTCTGCCGGCGCGGCCTTGTCCAACAGGAATCCGCCGGAGTTGTCGTACGCGAGATTGTTGTAAAGTTTGATCGCGGCCTTGTCGTCGGCCTGGACGGCAGGCCCGCGATTGTGCAGCAGCAGCGAGTTGGCGACGGTCGCGGCGCCGGAAACCTTCAGGCCGCCGCCGCAGGATTCGATGCGG
This sequence comes from uncultured Planctomycetaceae bacterium, assembly GCA_964646065.1. Classification (GTDB taxonomy): domain Bacteria; phylum Planctomycetota; class Phycisphaerae; order SM23-33; family SM23-33; genus CAZYDC01. Next base: position 11,245 of record CAZYDC010000109.1, read on the forward strand.
ACGCCGTCGAGTTTCGTCTCGCCGGCGACAAACATCGCCGCCCATCCGTCGCAACTGGAGATCGCCCCGCCGCGCATGACGACATCGCCCCAGACGACCAGGCCGTCACCGAACGCCCCTCGGAACGAACAGTTGCGAAGCTCGATATGCGAGCCTCGAATGGTTGCCAGCGACGCGCGGTTGGCCCGGGCTTCCGGCATGGCCTCGAACGCCAGATTTTCGACGACGACGTACTGGGGCAGGGCCGCTCCGGGCGTGTCGCTTCCGATGCTCAGGCGGCCGTGAACGGCGGCGGGAACCTTGCCGCCGAAGCGGATGACGACGGGCTTGTCGGCAGTCCCTTTGGCGTTGTTCACCACCAGGTCGCCGCTGAGCGAGGCGGAGTCGGGGCCGTGGCCGGAGTCGATGGTCACCACGGTCCCAGCCGGCAGTTCGGCCGGCAGCGACCCAAGCGAGTTGAACGGTTTGGCCGCCGATCCGTCGCCGCCGGGAGCGGCCGAAGCAGAAATATGGAAGTTCCCCGCAGCCGGCGGCGCACCGGGCGCCGCGGGTTGAGGCGCGCCCGCGTTGGACTTGCAATTGATTGCCGTCATCAGCGAGAGGCTTGCGGCCGTCAGCAAGATCAACCAGAAAACGCGGCGAGACTTCAGGGTGGGCATAGACGTTCCTTCCATGCTGTGTTTTGTAATTATTTAGCGGGTTGGCCGCCCCATTGGCGGCACACCGCCTGATTGATGA
>CAZYDC010000110.1:0-11965 GCA_964646065.1 uncultured Planctomycetaceae bacterium
AGCATTCACCCACGAGCTTCTATCAAGCCCGCGTGTGGTCCATTACAAAGACCACCGTGTATATTGTACCATAAAGTTTGTTGTTTGCCAAAAAAACATCTACGAAATCAATGTCATAACGCATAACCTCATGGCCAGCCGTGTCTAGCCGTGGTAAATATTTTTTATTTTTTCAGATCCGTTTTTCAGAATCACCCGCAGGATGACCGTTCGCGTTTGTAGTGACGCCGTAAGGCGTTTATTATCATTCCCTTATGGATAAGGGTGCCACCCTCAAGCGACGTTGTTGCTGTTGTCGCTTGAGGGTGTGCCCGAATGCCCAGACACCCTCAAGCAAGAACAGCAACGACCTTGCTTGAGGGTGGCACCCATCAATTGGGGAGTCATAGATCCTACGCCGACGAACGAATCGGGCGGCGGCGCAGACCTTCGATGATCGAGTCGATGACCATGGCCGCCGCCAGACCCCACAGGCCGGCGATCAGGGTCAGGACCACGATCACGGCCAGGTAGATCGCCAGGTGCAGCCGCGGCACGTTCCAGCGGGCGGAGCGTTTGAACAGCTTCCCGCCCAGCAGCAGCACGATCAGGCAGACGACGAGGCCGGCCGTGGCATACGCCGCGTGCAGCATCGGCAGGCTGACCGCCCATACGGCGACGCTCGCCCCGCCGGCGGGATGCGAGAAGTCCAACTGCACATCGCCCGCAGGCAGTTGCACCGGCAGCGAGAACGTCCCGCCGCCGACATAGGGCGTTTCCAGGCCGCCGCTGCCTATGGTGACGCCGCCGCTGATTGAGAGTGTGCCCTCAGGCGTTTGTTGGCCGGTGAATGGGTCGGCGTGGTTGAGAGCCGACCCAGGGCCCGACTGCGACCGTGCCCCGCCGGACCCCGGCCCGAACTGCGCCCATCCGCCGCCCGCCTGCCCGCCGCCGCCCCAACCGCTGATGGTCCTGGCGGTATCCTCTGGGGTTGTGGCGCTCTGGACACCCGAATCGTGCTGGGAATAGCCCGTGATGGTGTGCTCAGTGCCATGGGTCGCCGTCCCGCTGATGGTCGAGCCGCTGAACGTGTTATTGTTGCCCTTGAGGGTGCGGTACGCGCGGTTGTCGGCCAGTTGGCTCTCCTTTTCGGCGAGCCGCCTTTCGGTCTCCTGGGCCTTTTGAATGACTTTATCGCCCTCCTTCGTCTCTTCAAACTGCGGAGTATCATCTATCGGTTCATTCAAATCGCCGTCCTTGCCGCCGGAAGACTTGGTGGTTTTCCCCGTCACGCCCATTTCGAGATTTTTCTCCCTATCGCTCAGCAGATCGCTCGCGTTAACGCCTTGGCTTGACCTCACAAAGTTCCCTTGCGGCTCGGCCGATTTCTCCGGGCGATGGGTCTGGTAAAGCTGCATCTCCGACTTGACGGCCGCGATGTTCCCCTTGTTGGCCTCGTCGAAAAACGTCGGCAGATCGTTCAAGGCCCAGTCGCGTTTGGACTCCTCCAGGCCGGCATTGGTCGTCGTCTCGGCGACGAAACCGTTCACGTTGGCGTTGCCCGACAGATTGGCGTTATTCCGCTGGGCGGCCTTCCACACGGCCTGCACGCCTTGTTGCGAGTTGGTCTGGTCGGCCAGTTTCGCGTTCAGTTTGGAATAGTCCTCGCCGGAGAGCTTGTCCTTGTTGTTGTCGATGTACGTCTTGGTCTGCTCGCGCTGGCGGGTGATCTTGTCGTTCAGCGCGTTCCAGTTGCTTCTGTAAAAGGAACTCTTGGCGGCGTCCGCGGAACGGTCGCTGACGTCGCTGAATCGCTTGAACTGCTCCAGAGTGGCGTCGGTCTCGATGGCCATGCGTTCAGCCGTGCCCGCGATGGGCGACATGTTTCCGCCGGCCCCGCTGGTGGTGTACCGATACCCCGCCGGAAGCCGCAGGGACCAGGTGGTCCGTTGCACATCGATGCCGACCAACTCGATCGGCGGCGGCTGGATTTTCGTCAGGCTGCCCAGGGGCGCGGCCGTCTTGCCCGCCAGGTACAACCGCACGTCGTACGGCAGGCCGCCGGCCGAGGTCTTGACCAGCGGAATGAGCACCTCGTCCGCCGGGCCGGCAGAGTCCAACACCGGTTTGACCGGCTGGCCGGCTACGATGGCCGACCACAACTCCAGGTCCTTGGGCAGCCGCACGCGAAGGAACTGTTCGCTGCGGTTTTGCAGGGCGATCCGGGCCTCGTAGCGCATGTGCCCGTCGCGGTCGATCACCGTCGTCAGGGCCAGCAAGTCCACCACCTTGGAAATCCGGCTGGCCGTCTTTGCCGGGCTGAGCGTGAGGTCCAGCGACCAGTTGTCGGTAAACGACTCCCAGACGAACTGGAGCGAACCGAGCATCTCCTGGCGGAGGAACAGTTGCTGCCTCGCCGCTGGCATGGGCGCCAGCACGGCGATGTCTTTGTCCTTGTCCTTGATGGACAGTTCGTGGCGCGAGAGGTTCTGCACGGCGACGACGGCCTCGTATCCTGCCGGGGCCTCGGTGACGATCCGCGGCACGAGCAGGTGCGTCGTGGAGGAATCGATCGGCAGGGCGAAGTTCACGCTCACGTCCAACAGGCCGGTCACTTCGTTGACCAGCGTCACGGTCCACTTCGTGTTGCCGCGGTCGACGGAGGTGGCCACGTTGCGCAGCGAGGGGCAACTGACCGCGACCAGCGGCGCGTATTCCGTGGGCATGGTGAAGCTCACGCGGTCGATGGGCGAACCGGTGATGGTGTACCGCAGGCGATAGCTGTAATTCGCCGCGGTCGGCCGCACACCCAACGCCGCCAGCAACTCCACGCGAACCTTGGTCGGCAGCGGGCGGACCTTGAGCGAGAGCGAAACCTTCGGCTTCTCGTAAGTGTACGCGAACTGCACGGCCTGCGTCTGGGCCGGACCGAGCCAGTCGCGCACGGCCGAGGGCGCGGTGGGCTTGAGGTTCTCGCTGCCGGCCGTCTGGGCCTCCAGCGAGGCGGCGACCTGGATCGCCAGCCGGCCCGACTGATCCTTCATGGGCGATCCGTCGGCGTCGATGGCCATCACCGTGGGCACGGTGAAATCCTCCGGTGTAGCATGGCCATCTTGGCCATGTGTAGCACGGGCATCCTGCCCGTGGTCTGGCTGTTGCTGTTGCTGCTGTTGTTCATTCAATGAAGAAACAGATGAAGAAGAAGGAGAAGAAGGAGATGAAGAAAGAGAAGAAGAAGCACCGGACACGGGCGGGACGCCCGTGGGACTCATGGGCGAGACGCCCATGCTACTCGAAAAGGGCGCGCCTTCGCGCAGCAAGGCCAGGGCGATGCGGGCCCAGTCCACGCCGCTGCGCAGGCTCACGTGTGCCCGCCGCCCGGCCGGAGTGGTCTGGACGTACCAGTCCGCCACAGCGGGACCGACCGCGCTGAGCAGTTCGTATCCGTCGGGCAGGGCGAAGCTGGCCTCGAACAATTTGCCCCGCTGGGCCGTCCACGTTGCGTCCACGAACAACTGCTCACGCTCGGGCGCGATGCGGACCAACTGGTCCATACGCACGCTGCTGGCCGCCGCCGCGCGCGAAAGTTCCACGGTGATCGCGAACGGGCGGTACGGCCAATAGTATTGTCCCACGCGCGAGGCGGCCTCGGCCCCGGACTGGCCCGAGAACAGCGAGGTTTCCTCGCCGCTGCGCCGCCCGCCGACCACGTCGGTCACTTTGAGCGACATGCCTCCGGCCGCGTGCAACGTGACGGTGCCGCTCTCGCGGCCGACGTCCGCGGCGCGAGGCAGCGACAGTTTTTCGGGCTTGTCCATCGCCGGCAGCTTGCCCAGCCAATCGACGGTCAACTCGTAGCTCTTCGAGGCCCCGCGATACAAGCGGACCTCGACGACCTTGAACTTTTCGCCGTCCACGTCCTTGTCGCCCACGACGCGATGGTCGCGGATGTTCGGGCCGGTCACGTTGCGGATCTCGGCCCCGTCGGGCAGCAGGAACGCGAAGCGGTCGTTTTGCCCGGCCGAGAAGGTGTAGGAAATCCGGCTGACGCCCAGGATCGCCCAATGGAACGCGTACACGTCGTGCGCCGCGGCGGCGGAAAGCGTCCGGTCCGCCGCGCCGGCGGCCGCCTGCGGGTTCCACCGAAGCGAAACGTCCCTCGCCTCGCCCAGCGGAATCTTCCACTGCGTCCCGGCGGCCGTCGTCGTCTTGCCCAGCGTCCACGGTGTGGCGTTGCCGCCCAGGTACGCCTCCAGCACCAGGTCGTCCGCCAGTCCGCTGACGGTCATCACCGCGCCCGGCAGCGACGGCAGACCCAGGTCCACGCGGGCGCTGCGGGCGCTGTCGGTGGCGAATTTCGGCGTGGCGACGGCGGAGACCTTGAGCTCGCCCGAGGCCTTGCCACCCAACGATTCCGGCGAAATCGCCAGCACCATTCCGCCCGGACCTACTTGCAGAGCGGCGGGCTTTCCGTTGAACGTCGCCGACGAGACGGCCATGCCCGTAAGCGGCATGGGGATGACGATCTTCCGCTTGCCCCGGGGTTCTTCGCCTGGACCACTGAAGTGGCCAGGCCAGGGCGCGATCACCTGCATTTGCAAAAGGATTTCGAGCTTCCCCTTGGCCTCGCCGCCGGCCTCGTCGCCCTTGACCAGCGTGACGGAATACTTCACGTCGGCCATCGCGGCCCCGGCCACCGGCAGCGGCAACTCCAGCGGCATTTCGGGATGGGCCAGGTTCCACAGCCGCACGAACTGCGCGTACGGCACCAGGATCTTGGAGGACTCCGTCGCCTTGGTCGGATCGTCGTACGGAACGACCAGTGGCTCCGGTGTAGCATGGGCATCCTGCCCATGTCCGGGTGTGCCACGGGCATCTTGCCCGTGGTCTTGGTCCGCCGCCGGGTTCGCGTTCCCCGGTTCATCCGGCGTGCCGGCGAAGGCAGCGCCGCACGCGCCGGCAAGAACAAGAATCGCCACAATCACCGACGCGACAGAAGGCGCCGACGAAGCGCCCCCGGCAGCCACCGGCGGAACCGAAGGCGGCGTAGCCTTGCTCGCCCACCGTTTGCACCAACATCGCACCAGGCCGATGAGCAGGTACAACCAGACCAGGTTCAACGCCGCGTAGAACGCGCCGTTGGCCAAGGCGACCACACCGACCCAAGGCCCGCCGGCACCGGCGGAACTCCAGATCGCCGCCAGGCTGGATATCGCCAGCACGGCGATAATGAACGCCGCCTTGCCGCCCGCCCCGACGGATCGGGCCTTCCACACGCCCAACAGCGCCACCAGCGCGAACCCGACGCCCCACCACGTTTCCGTCCGCGCCTGGCTGACCAGCGAAATCTCCAGCCCCGCCCCGCCCGCCGGCAGGTTCGGCGAGCCCAGAGCCGTGAAACTCGCCGCCGGCCCGGCCCCCGGCGTCGCCACCAGGTCCACCGGAAGCGTGTACCGACCGGTCATAGACACAGAATCAATGTACAACCTTGCGCGCAGGTTCTCGGCAATCGTGCTTGACACATTGGACTGAGGCCTTGCCGACGGCTGAGTCGCCGGTGGAATCTGCGGCAGATCGCTCGGGCGCAAACTTTCTGATTCTTCCGACGGTTCGTTCCCGGAACGCGACTTGGCTGTGGCCTGCGCATTGTCGGAGATAATTTCCCCCGGGGTTTCTGCGCTTGGCTCTCTTGAGGCGTCGAACTGATTCGATCTCGCCGCCTCATCGAGTTCATTCACTTTGGCCTGATGCCTTCTGGCTGACATCCCGCCGGGCATCGAGCCGAAGCCGCCCAGACAGCCGATCACCTGTTCGTAGGCCGGGACGGATTGGCCCACGCCGGCCGTCCGCATCTGCCCGCCGGGCGACTGGACCTGGTATCCCGGCGGCGGGATGACCGTCCAGCGGACCTGGTTGACCCGCACGCCTTCGAGCGTCGCAGCCGCCAGCGCCAGGCCGCCCGCGCCGCCCGCGGCGCGCGATGCGTAGACCACCTTCACCGGCAGCGGCGTGGTGCATCGCGGCAGCGAGACCAGATACAGATTGCCCTCGCCGCGCTTGGGCTTGGCCTGCTCGTCGCCCACGCGGATGGACCACAACTCGGCGTCCTTGGGCAGGCGGATGTTCAGGAACTGCATTCCCGAATTGACGATGTCGAACGTGGCCTCGGTGCGGCAAGGGGCCGCGCCGGCGGAGGGCCGATCCACGAACGTCGTGTAGGAGGCCGACACCACCAGCGCCGGCGGCGTCGCGTAGTTGCCGTGAATCGTCGTCTGGAGTTTCACGCCGGCGACGGCGCCGCTGGCGGTCATCGGACTTTCCAACCGCAGCGCCCACAGCAGCCGCTGGGCCGAGGCGGGCAGCGGCGGCAAGTCGATCGCGTCCACCTCGCTGGCACCGGTGGATTGCTGCGAAACCGCCAACTCCTCGCCCGCCTGGATCGCCAGCATCTCGTCCTTAATCGTGAACTGGTCTTTGCCGAACGGCCGAACCAGCGGGGCGTCGAAACCCTTCTGGGCCGAACCTTCGGGCGGCGGGATTTCGTATCGCACGTTGATCGCCACCAGCCCGGCGGTGTCGCCGTCCAGCGTGAGTTGCCAGAGGTTGTAGCGATCCGTAAGTTCCTTGGAAACCGACTCGACGCTCACGGTCTTGCCGGAGAACGACACGACGGCCTTGCTCGTCAGGCGGACCGAGCGCGGGGCGGCCCGCTGCTGGTTATCGGAGGCAAACACATACGGTTCGATGGTCAGGTTCTGCCCCAGCGACTTGTCGGCCAGCAGGTAGAGCGTGCGCGTGGTGGCGCGGGAAATATAGTACGCCACTCGCCAATCGCCGATGAGCTTGCCCGGCAGCACGGTCAGCAGGCCCACGGAGTCGGCGGAGATGCGCGGCATTCGGCGCGAAAGTCGCAGGTCCAGCCGCGAGGCGGCCTCGCTGGGCTCGCCCAGGGCGTGGTAGCTCCAGGCCAACTGGACGTCGCCGCCCAGGCCCAGCGAGGCCATGCGCCCGACCGGAATTTCCTTCAGCGACGGCGGGGCCGCGACCGTCGAAACGTCCAGATCCCCCACCGTCTGCACGGACACCTGTCCAACCGTGGTGTTGCTTTGCAGCCGCATCAGCGGGACGGCCGCGTCCGAGGTCCCACCGCCCAGTTCCAGCGGTTTGGCGCCGCTGTGCCTCAGCAGGACGGCGACCTCGGCGACCCCCTCGGCCGGGATCGGCGCGGCCAGTTCGATCTTCAGCAGCCGCTTCGCGCCCGACTCCACCACGCGATATTCGAACCCCTTGGCCTGGCCGTTCACCAGCACCGATTCCAGGTTCCACCCCTGCTGTTGTGACGAGGGCGTCCCGCCCTCGTGTGACGCGGACATCTTGTCCGCGTGTGGCGAGGCCGTCCCGGCCTCGTGTGTCGCGGGCGTCCCGCCCGCGTCTTGCTGTTGCTTTTGTGGCACGGAAGAAGAAGAAGAAGCAGCAGAAGAAGAAGAAGAAGCACCGGACGCGGACAGGATGTCCGCGACACGCGCGGGCGAGACGCCCGCGTCACGAGAAGCGCCCGGCAGTTCCACCGTCACCTCGAAAAGTTCCTTGCCCACGGCCGTGACCTGGAATCGGCCTTCGAGCGTCACGTCGTCGGCCGAGATTCGCACGCTCTGCCGTTCGTCGCTGCTGACGCGCGACTCCAGCGCGGCCAGGTCCAGGTTGATCTTCCAATCCTGGCCCCAGTGGTAATACAACCGCGAGCCTGCCGTCACCAGCGTGCCCGCGATGAACTGCTGGTAAACCGCCAGTACGCTGTTCTGACTGTTGGACCTGTCGCCCACGGTCGTGTCGGTGTTCTCGCGGCGGGCGAAGGTCAGGCTCTCGCCCTTGACCTTCAGGTCGTCGCCGGTGTCCACCAGCATGTATCCGCGCTGGTAGTCGGCGCCCACCAGATTGACCGCCGGGCTCCGCCACGCGAGGCCGGCGAACTTCGCCGTCGCCTTGATGCTCACCTGCTGCAGGCCGCGGCTGGCGGTCCGAAGGCGGACCGTCAAAGTCTGATTGCCGCTTTGCGGCTTGGTCTTGGGCTCGGTGGGTTCAATCGACCACTTCACCATATTGGGGCAGGTCACGTCGCTGATGGTCCATTCCGCCGGCAGCGTGAATTGCAGTTCGCGGACGCCGCGGCGGAGCACCTGCACGGTGTACTGACAGGTGAGCGTCTGGCTGGCGCCGGTAAGCTGGACCGCCTCGGCAGACTCGCCCAGCAAAATCGCCCGCTGGTCCTCGGCCCGCCCGTTGCCCAGCAGCGTGACCGACAAGTCCGTCTGCCCGCCCAGCGTCAGTTCAGCCGTGGTCTTGTCGGAGGCCTTGTCGTACACCGGCGCGGCCACGGGGACCGACGCGTGAATCTCCAGGTCGCCGGGGGCCGTGAGCTTCATCGCGCCGGCCACGGCCGCCGGAACGCTCAGGCCGAACTGCATTCCGCCCTTGGCCAATTCCCTCAGGGTCGTCGAACCCTCCAGCAGCAGGCGATGCTTGCCTTTGCCGCTGACCACCAGGCACAGTCGCCCTTGCGAATCGTACCCCAGCGGCGCCGGCTGATCGTCCAGCAGGAACTTGGTCAGGCCGATCTGCGCGAAGGCCATCGGCACGGCCACGGGCTTGTCGCTCATCGAGACCACGATCATCTCGCCGGCGACGTCCACGTTCCCGGCCTTGACGGCGGCGGTGTACTGGGCCGAAACAACCTCGCCCAGTTCGACCGCGTCGGCCCCGGCGGTGTTGGCGTTGGCGGCGGCCAGCAGCTTGGCGAACTCCGCGCGGTCCATCAGCACGGTCTTGCCCGCGGGCGAAAGGATCGCCGCGATGTCCTTGTACGGAACGTAAATCGTGGTCGCGTCCTTGGGTTTCTCGGTCGCTCCGGGCGCCTGCGCCCATCCAGTCAGACAGGAGCACAGGAGGACCATAATAGTTAGCTCGCATTGGAACCCACCGACGCCAAACAGCAAGCTACCTTTGGCGTCTGCTTGCTGTTTGGCGCGCACGGGCTTTTCAAATGATTGTCCGAAATTTACATGCTTGACGGTCTTCATGCTTGTCCCTCCTTCTTCTCTTGTTCGGAGGGTTTGGGAGAATCATGGGCGTGCGCAACGGGAACGGGAACGGGAACGGCGGCGGCGGGCGGAGAATTCATCTTCTTCGGCAGCCGGAAGAACAACCACTGCGCCCCCCACATCGCCACCACCAGGATCATCGCCCATGTGCCCACGGAGAACACCTTGCCCACCAGCAGCGGCGTCCACAGATGCACGATCATCGCCGCCAGCGAGATGCCCAGCACCCACAGCACGCGGCGATAACCGCTCAATCGCAGCATCAGCACGCCCACGGCGATCACGGTCAGCCAGACGATAATGCTGAACGTTTCCTTGCCGATGATCGAGACGGACAACTCGCCCGGCCCGCCCTGGCGGACGAACTCCAGCAGGTTGCCCTGCCGCTCCTGCTTGAAGGCCAGCGGGCACGGTTGACCGACGGCGAGCTCGCTGAGCATCTGCTGGCCCTGGCCGTCGCCCAGCGGCGAGAAGGTCCGGTCGTATCGCAGCACGTAGTCCTCGGCCGGCACGAACAGCCGCCAGAGCGTCTGCTGCACGGGCAGGGGCGAGGACTTGTTGAGGATCGGGGCGGCCAGTCGCGAGGCGGAGGCCTTGTCCAGGCTGTAGGAAATCTCCAGCACGGCCTTGGTGATCTGCCCCGCCGAGGGGGGCAGGCGGACGATCCGCTCGTCGGCGGACGGTCCGGCCTCCAGCGGGGCGTCGCTGCCGTTGAGCAGCACGGCGAAGAGCTTGGCGCCCTCGGGCAGCGTGACCAACATGCGGTCGCCGCGGCTGGTGGTCAGCAGGTACGTGGCGTGCGTGTTGAGCGTTCCGTCGCGGGCGAGCACCTGCTCGACGATGGCGGCCGAGGCGATGGTGGTAATGACGGCGGCCTCGGCCTGGCTCTGGACGGGCAGCACCAGCTCGAACGGCGGGGCGCTGTACTTGAACGCGAGCGACGCCGAGCGGCGGTGCGGTTCGTAGGGCAGGTCGGTGGCGCTGCCGGGGTCGGCGGGCGTGAGGCCCTTGAAGGTCGGGGTCAGGATCGCCAGCGTGTCGGCCTTGACGACGGCGACCGCGCCGCTCTGGTCGGAGATTTTTCCGGCGGCCAGGATCGGTTCGACTGTGATTGTCGTGGACATGCCGGTCTTGGCGGGCGTGAAAGGCTGGCGGGAATTGACGCGCAGCGTGTAGCCGCCGATCACCGGCGACTGGAGCACAACCTTATAATACACGGACTTGGCCGCCGTGTTGGCCCCGGCCGGCCCAGTGGCAGGCGACGACGAGGCCTGCGTTCTCTGGTCCGCCGGCAGTTCGCTGATGCGGGCCTTTTCCTTGATGTCCGCGCCGGTGATTTCCACGCCGGCCTCGACCAGCGCCGCCGGAATCTTCAGGTAGAACGTGTCCACAGGCGCGTAGAGCACCTGGTACTGCACGACGGCCTCCTGCTCCAGCGAGCCCTGCTGAATGTTCACCAGTTGGCTGACGGTGGCGGAAACCTGCGTGGGCTTCAACGCGATCTTGAATCGCGCCCCTGCCGGTTTGGCGCGATCGACGACCTTGAACTCAAACGCCATCGCGGGCGTCAGAGCGTCCATCGCCGGCCAGCTTTCCCGCATGACGGCTGGTGATTGTACCTGTGCCTGTTGCTGCCGGGGCTGGTTGGGCGCGTTCATCGCGGGCGGGTTAGGCCCGCGTCCCAGCGGGATCGCCGTCAGTTGATCCAGACCGTCCACCTCGGCCTTGAGCTGGTCCGACAGCATCAGCCACAACTGGCCGCTATAGGTCAGCAGGTTCTGGGCGTCGGGCTGCGGCAGCACGAACGCCACCGGCGCGTCGGGCGTCGGCCGGGGCATCCGCGCGGCGACCTCGACGGTGAAATCGCCGAGCATTTCCCGCTTGAGCAAAATGCTCAGCTTTCGCGCGTCGCCTTTGCCGGCGAGTTGGTGGTCTTCGACCGCGTCGGCGGGCGTGACCGAAACGACCTCCCACGGTTCGGGGAAATTCATCGACACCTGGAACAGGCCGCTCCGCTCGATGTGGTACGACAGCAGCCCCTTGAGTTGCAGCGTGTCGGCCTGCACGCCCAGCGCCCATTTCTGCGTCACGCTGATTCGCGGTTCGACGGCCGCGATGGACATCGTCGCGCCGTAGTCGGCCGAGATGAACCGCCAGGCGGTCGCGCCGCCCTGGTTGCGTATGTCCTCGGGCAATCGCCCCACGTCCACGCGCGCGAGGTTCTTCAGGTCGCGAAACTCCACCGACCGCGACGAAACGTGCGTCAGCGCGATCAGCCCCGTTCCGCGAAGCGCCTGCTGGATCAGCGCGGGCGTCAGCGGCAACTGCACGCTGGGCTCCTTGAGGAACCGTTCCATTTTCACCGTCAGCGCGTACTTGTCCTTGGCCGGAGCGAACAGCTTGACCGCGAGCACCTGGGGGGCCGCCGGCTGCGAGGTCGGCAGGTCCCACTTGGCGATGTTGGCCCCGTCCACGGAAATCACGCGGTAGTCCGCGGGCAACTGAAGCGTGAACGCGTCCAGCCCGCGACGGCGAACGTCCAGGTCGAAACGAATGTCGTAGCTGATGAGCGCCTCGGCGACGTGGATGTGCTGGAACTGGTCGGCGATGACCACCGGTTCGAGTTCCTCCGCCGCCTGCGTGCGTGGTTTCCAACTGAGCTTGACACCCTCGGCCGTGCCCAGGAAGGCCTGGAACTTCGTGGCCTTTTTCCCGTCCACCTCGGCCGCCGTGGTGCCCGCCGCCAGCATCGGCTCGACGTCCACCTTCATGTTTTCCTCGGGGATCAGCAGGTCGAGCGTGTTGATGGCCGCCGACGGAATGCGGAAGCTCAGCACGTTCAGCCCCGGCTGCGTCACCAGTTGGCGGACGAAATCGATCTTCAGGGT
>CAZYDC010000111.1:0-11878 GCA_964646065.1 uncultured Planctomycetaceae bacterium
CAGGCCCATCGTCATGCCCACGTTGATCACGATCTGCGAGAACAGCAGCGCCAGCACCCCCACCACCAGCAGCCTGGCGAACGGGTCGTACGTGATGATCGCGATCTCGAAACCAAACAGGAAAATCACGCCGTACAAGACCAGCACGCCCAGACAGCCCAGCAGGCCGTACTGCCCGCCGATGACGCAGAAGATAAAGTCCGTCTGATCGTCCGGCAATTCCCGGAAAAAAGAGTCGCTGTTGTTCCAGTCGCTTCGCCCGTTCATGCCGCCCGCCCCGAGCATCAGCCTCGCCTGGCGAGGTTGATAGCCCTTGTCGCGTTGCAGGCGCTCGTCGTCCGGCCTCAACCAGGCGGCCACGCGCCTGGCCCGTTCGGCCGTCTGGTCGGTGCCCATCATCAGGCGAAGGCTCAGCGGCTGAAGATCGTAGACAGGGCCTTTGCCCCACTGGAAGCGGCAGTAAGCGACAGGGACCTCGGGGCGCTTGCGCCAAGACAGAGAGGTGTCCATCGAATAGAAAGTCACCGGCCCGAGATGCCGGGCTTGGAAGCAGGCCCGCTGCTCCTGAAACTTGGCCCCGTCCACCGGCAGCAGCCAGGGGACGAACACCAGGAACAGGCTCATCGCAAGGATCACGCTGAGGTGCCGCAGCCTGGCGCCGGCGACGTACAGCATGAACAGCAGCGTCGGAGGGAACAGCATTGCGGTGCCCAGGTCGGGCTCCAGCAGTATCAGGGCCATCGGCAGCATCGTCAGCACGAACGGCACGATCAGGCCCAGCAGGCGGCGATAGTTGTCGCCGTATCGCAGATACCACGCCAGCATCATAATCATGCTGAACTTGGCGATTTCGGAGGGCTCGACATTGATCGGCCCGACGGGAATCCATCGGTGCGAGCCACGATGTGACGGCCAGGCGAAGATGCCCACCAGCAGGATCGTCGTCAGGGCGAACATCGCGTAGGACAGGCGTCCCAGGCGCTGGTACGGCACGAGGGTCATCAGCACGAACACGCCCATCCCGATGAAGGCGAAGACCACCTGCCGCGAGGCGAAGCCGGTTTCCGCGTCGGCCCGCTCGCTGACCTGGATGGCCGTGACGCCGATGACCATCAGCGTGACCATCGCGGCGATGATCGGCCAACTGGTGTAGCGGAGATAATTGTTAATCGTGCTCTTCACTTGATGTAACCGTGTTCCTTGCAGGCGCGCAGGGCCTCGATGGCGAACGGTGCGGCCACGGCCGCGCCGCCGCCCTCGGTGTCCCAGTCCACGTATTCCACGATCACCGCGAAGGCGATCTTGGGGTTGCCGTACGGCGCGAAACCGGAGAACCACACCATGTTGCCCTTGCGGAGAATTTCATCCTCGCGCATCCGATGGTCGCCGACGCGGTCCTGCCACTGCGGGGGCGTCTGGGCCGTGCCGCTTTTACCGCACACCTCGAAGCCCAGGTCCGCGTCGTGAAAGGCGGTCTGGGCCGTGCCGCCCGCCTGCGTCACGCCGTGCATGCCCTTCTGCACCACGTCGTAAAACCAATCGGGGACATTCACTTTCCGCCGCACCTGGTCGGTGTCGCCCAGTATGACCGTGGGCGAAATGAACTGCCCGCGCCGGGCGATGGTGGCCATCGCGTTGGCCACGTGCAGCGGCGTCACGGCGATCGGGCCTTGCCCGAAGGCCAGCATCCCTGCGGTTGGCGGATCGGTCCGCTCGGGCAACTTGCCGGCGGCCTCGCCCGCCAGCCCGGTCGCCAGGTTCTCGCCGAAGCCGAACTCACGATAGACCTTCATCATCCTGCCGGGGTGGTTGTGTTCCAGCCTTTCGCCGACGTGATAAAAGTAGACGTTGCAACTCTTGCCGATCGCGTGGACGAGGTCCAGCGGGCCGTGAGTGCCGGTGCATTTGATCGGGTGTTCCGTTCCGGGGTACACGCTGCCGGCGCAGGTGAAGACCGTCTCGGCCGTGATATCGCCGGCGGCCAGGGCGGCCAGGGCGGCCAACGGCTTGGCCGTCGAGCCCGGCGCATATACGCGCGTGATCGCCCGATGAATCATGGGAAAATCGTAATCGTCCGCCAGCAGGCGGGCGTAATCCTGGCGATACTTGTTCAGGTCAAAGGTCGGGATGCTGATCATCGCAAGGATCGTGCCGTCGCTGACGTTCAGCAGGACCGCGCAACCGTTTTTGCCGGGGAACATCTGCCGGTACTTCTTTGTCAACTCGTTCTGGAGATCGATGTCCAGGCTCAGTCGCACGTCCTTGCCGTCCCGGGCGGGCACGACCACCTCCGGCTTGCCCGCACCGGCCGTCTGGCGATACCCGCGAACGCCGCGAAGCGTCGGCTCGCAGAGTTTCTCGACGCCGAACTGCCCGATCACGTCGTCCAGACGATACTCCTCCCGCAGTTGGGTCAGGGCGTCGGCATTGGCGTTGTTATGGCGGTCGCGGTCCAGAGGTGTCACCGGCCCAACCACACCGATGATGTGACAGGCCGTCTCGTCGGCGGGGTATTGCCGTCGCATGGCCGGGCGAACGGACAGGCCGACCGTCCCGTCCAGTTTCGACCGCAACACACTGGCGGTCGCGTCAGCCAATTCCGTCACCAGCGCGTGCGCGGAATCGGCCTCGATGGGGCGGTCGCGCCGTTTTGAAATCAATTGCTCGACCCGCTCGACGATCCCCGAAACGATCTCGTCCCGCTTCTGGGTCGATCCGCACGCGTCGGCGGCAACGCTCCAGGATCTGTCCGACATCTCCTGGAACATCTGTTCCGCCGCGTCACGGTTCGCGGAGTTGGCGCGCCCGCCCTTGGCCAGCCCCCGCGCGATCGCCCGCTGCTGCTTCCGGATCCAGCCGTCGTCGCCGCTCATCAACCGGTAATCCATGCAGAACTCGAAACAGGGAACGTTCTTGGCCAAGTAGTTTCCGTGGTTGTCGAGGATCGCTCCTCGCATGGCCGGCAACGTGACGAGCTGGGTCTGGACCTCCTCGAAGGCCTTTCGGGAATCCTCGCCGTGGATGACCTGAAGGTCGTACAGCCGCCCCAGCAGGCCCGCGAACACCAGCACGATGAAGGTCAGAAAAACTATGACGCGGCGTTTGTACATGCTTCATCTTTCCCGCGAGCCCCGGCCAGCGGCCGGAGCGATCAACCACCGCGAGCACCGCCCCAACAGAGCGAAAACCATCGGCGCCAGCAGACCGCTATACAGGGTCAGCACGCATGCCTGGAGCAGCAGGCGGCCAAGCGACTCCCAGTGCGCCGACCGCAACGCCAGCACCAATTGCAGCGTGATCCACGCCACGTGGGCCATCAGGGCGAATATGGCCGTCATGATGATCTGCGAACTGAGGCGGTCGCGGAAGAACGCATCGCGAACCCTGAACACAACGAAAGCGGCGCCAGAATAGGCCAGCGCCATAGGCCCAACGACGCCTTGACCGGAAGTCAGGTCCAGCCCGAGGCCAAGCAGCCAGCAGGCGATAATAACGTCATGCAGGTTCCGCACGGTGAGCACGACGAACACGGCCGCCGCGGCCAGGATGTCCGGCCGAATGTCGCCCAGCCATGACGTGTGTATACCGATTAAAATGCCCAGCGCATTCTGAACCGCCAGGGCCAGGTATGCCAGGATGATCCATAGGATCCATCGCATGTCAGTTCTTGGCTCCTGTCCTGGAAACCTGCACGGGCACAACGATGTAGACGTCCCGCAGAGCAGCCAGGTCCGCCACCGGCGCGACCAGCAGCGTGACCAGTCCGGCGTTTCGCGGGTCGGGTTTGACCTCGGTCACGCGGCCGATGCGGATGCGTTCGGGCATGAACTTGCTCCGCCTGTCGGTGCCGACCCAGTCGCCGGGCAGCACGTTACGGCTCTTGAATACGTCCGTGGCGATCAGGCCGCCCCGGCCGTCGCCGTGGATTGTGGTGGCAATGTACTCGTTGTTCTGAGCGGTCAGCGGCTCGCGCCGATGCTCGGTATCAATCTCGCGGGGCTTATTGAGGTCCCGCAAAATGACCGCACTGACCTGGAAATCCGCATCCGTGATCAACTGCAACTGGGCGGTGGCCGAACCGGACGAAACGATCCGCCCCACCAGGGCCTTGGTGTCCATGGCATCCATGGCCAGCAGGTCCTCAGGCAGGGCCTCGGCGCGGTCCGTCAGGAGGTCGATCGTTGTGACGTACGCCCCGGGCTTGGCCGTGGAAGTCCGCAGCACCCGCGAATCGCCGTATGGCAGCGACTGCTCCGCCACCACCCGCGCCGCGACCAGTTCGCAGGGAAACGCGTTCAACAAACGGTAGTGAGTATCCTTTTCCTCCTGGTCGATTCGCATGTGTTCCGCAAAGCGCGCGCGCTCGGCCTGAAGGGCATACCGCAAATTATCCGCCGTGGTTCGGTCCTGGTCCAACTGCCGCTTCCACCGGCCCGAGGGCTGGCCGATGTCGCCCATCCGTTCTCGGATCGTCAGGGCCAGGCTTGTCCCCGGTTGCGAAAGCGGCAGCAGCGACAACTGCGTCAACGAGCGAAAGTCGTCGGCGACCCAGTGGCCCAGGAGCGACAAAACCGCCGCCGCCAGCAACAAGGCCAGCACGACCGTCTTCTTTGATATTGAGGCGATGAAGCTCATAGGCCCATACACATTCCTGAATAAGCATCATACAGCGCACCGCCGCCAAGTGGAAGTGAGTGGCCCGCGCTACGGTCCCGTCGCCGCGGTCGTGGGCGCCTTCTTCACGAAGATCACATCGCCGCCCGAAAAGCCCAACCGTCGGCCTACGGACTCGTCTATCGCGATCACGCCCCGCCGCTGGCCGTCGACCGTTGCTTCCGTCGCCGACTTTTCTTCCTTCTGCGCCGGAGTGGTATAGCCGGCCATCCCCGCGTTAAGGAAATCCATCATCGATTTGTTCGCGGTCGCCAACCTGGCCACCTGGTCCCCCATCTGCCTCTGACAGGCGACGCGGGCATTCCGCTCGGCGAACCACAGGTACGCCAGGCTTCCGATCACCGTCAGCAGCAGCACGGCCACGATGTACAGGTATCCCTGGCCGACCTGGGCGGTTTCACGTTGCGGCGGCGGTTGTGGATTTTCCATTGCGACCTCGTAGGGTTAATCCCAGGCCGCGCGCGATTCGCTCGCGTGCGTCGGGTTCCATGTAATCGCGGAAACAGGGCATCGCCCTGCCCTTCTTGTTGTAGTAGTACGCGAATCCGCGATAAATCGCCAGGTTCGCCAGCCAACTGGCCTTCTTCAGCGGCCAGATCTTCAGCCGCCGCATCGCGCTGGAAGGCTGATAGAACTCGTGGAACGCCGCCAACTGGGCGTAGCGAAGTTCCTCCACGCTCATCCGCTCGGGCTGGAACACCACGGTCGCGCCGTTGTACTTGTCCCAATCCTGCGTGAGCAACCGGCCTTGGGCGAGGTATTGCTGGTATACCGCCGTGCCCGGATACGGCGTGAGGATCGGGTAGCAACTCATGCACAGTCCGGCCCGCTGCGCGAATCGCACCGTCTCCATGCAATTCCGCCAATTATCGGTGTCGAAGCCGAAAATGAAACTGCCCCAGATGCTGATCCGATGCGAGTGGATTTTGCGGATGCGATCCAGGTACTCATCGGCATTGACGTAGCGCTTCCCTGCCTGTCGAAGCGTGGCGGCGTTGGGGCTTTCCAGCCCGAGAATAATGCCCTGGCACCCGCTGGCGCGCATGGCGGCCAGCAGCTTGTCGTTGCAGGAAATCAGGATGTCGCACTGGCTGGCCCATCGGATTTTGAGCGGTTTGATCGCCTCGAAAAGTTCCATCGCCCAGGCGTGGTTCCCGGCGACGTTGTCGTCGCTGAAAATGAACGTGCCTGTGTTGAACCGCTCCTTGGCCTCGCGCATTTCCTCGACGATGTCGGGAATGGCCCGCTGGCGGAACTTCCTGCCGAAGATCGCCGGCGTGGTGCAGAATGTGCATCCGTGCGGGCAGCCGCGGGTGGTTTGGATCGGATTGAAAACCAGATATTGCTTGGGATCCAGCAGGTCCTTGCGCGGAGTGACGATGGGCGATTCGGGGTGGTCCGCCCAGTCGTAAATTCGTTTAACAGGGACGGACCCTATTTGTTTGGCGAAATAAATAGGGTCCGTCCCTATTTCCCGCAGGTCGTCCAGGGCGTGGGGCAGGGTCGCCTCGGCATCGCCTTTGCATACCGCCGTGGCGTGGGCCAGGGCCTCCTGCGGCAGCGCGGAGGGGTGGATCCCGCCCAGGATCACCGGGACATTCAAGGCCAGGTAGGCGTCGCCGATCTCGTAGGCGCGGCGGGCCTGCGTGGTCATCGCGCCGATGCCCACCGCGTCCACGTCCGCCCGCGCGGCGTGCAGGCTGTCGGTGATGTTCTCGTCGACGATCTCGACGTCCCACCCCGCGTCGGAGGCCAAGCGGGCGCAGATCGCCAGGTTCAACGGCATGAACAGGGCGCGGCGGGAGAAGGTCATCTTCTGGATGATCTCCGGCATGGTGATCGTGGTCAGCGGGCTTCGCGGGTTGATCAGGCGAAGTTTGGGCCTGCCGGCGCCGCGGCGCCCGTCCGCGGGTTGTGCGGAAGAAGTCATCTCACTCCAGGTATATTTCCGCGATGGACCAGGGCCTGTCGCCCGGCACCAGGGCCACCAGGCGGATGTACCGGGCCATGGTTGGCGTGACGATCGAGCAGTAGGTGATTCTCCGGGTGCCGGAGACCGTATAGGCTTGATAGAAGTTGATTCCATCGTTGCTGACTTGCACGGCTATGCGGCGGCAGAAGCCCATTTCGTCATCCGGGCCCTGGTCGATGATGATCGTGTTGAACAGGCACCGCTTGCCCAGGTCGATGGTGAACTTGGCGTTATCGTAGGAAGGCCCCGTGATCGCGGAAGTGTGAACGTTGCCGTCCACCGCGTACTGGGGATTGTGAAAGTCGCCGTAGGCCCGCCACTTGGGCTTGGGCGTTATGGAAGCCACCGCTCCCGGCTCGGACCCGGCGTAAATGCTTTCAGGGCTGCATCCGCCGAGCATTGCAACCAGAAGCACGCTCGCCGTCACAAACCACGCAAACCGTAAATCCTGAAATCTCACCTACGACTCCTGTTGGGTTCCAATCCGCCGGCCCTCTCATGGAACCGCCGTCTTCATCGATTATAGAACAGCCTCCGCCGGAAACAAAGAGGCTCTTGCCTTGTTCCTATAACGACAATTCACGCTCGCCAACTTGCGTTTTTTTGTTTCGCTGACGACCGTTTTTATTACGATGACACGATGAGCGCGTTGTATTGGATTCTGGTCGCGATGCTGCTGACGGTCCACCTGGCCATGGCAAGGCGGGTGGCCACGGCGGCCGGGCGCCTTGGGCGAAGCCCGATTCGCTGGCTGGCGATCACGATCTGCCTCAGCGCCATCCCGGCGACGATCGTGTTCTACCTCGACGTGAAGCGACGCCAACGCGAGCGACTGGCCGAACGCAACGCCCCCGCTGCACCACCGCCCAGAGGCATCGCGAGGTGCCCGAACTGCCAGGCGATCATCGACCCTACGGAGTCGGCCGGTTTGCCGCTCAAGACCTGTCCACGCTGCCATCTGCCCATTGAAAAGGTGAATTTAGCATGAATGCCGTGATTCTTTCCATTGGAGACGAACTGACCAGCGGTCAAACGGTCGATACGAACAGCGCCTACCTGTCCCGCGAGTTGGCCAGTCGAGGCATCGCGACTCTGGCCCACTGCACGATCGGCGACGACCGCGCGCTGATCGCCCAGGCGATCCGCTCGGCCTGTGAATTGGCGAACCTGGTGATCGTGACCGGCGGCCTGGGACCGACCGAGGACGACCTGACCCGCCAAGCGCTGGCCGACACGTTGGGTGTCGAACTGCGGCTGGACGAGAAGTGCCTGGCCGTGCTCGAGGAATTTTTCCGCCGTCGCGGCAGGACGATGGTCGAGGCCAACCGCATCCAGGCGATGATCCCCACGGGCGTCGAGGTGCTGGAAAACAAGGTTGGCACGGCCGCCGGCATGGCCGCGCGGGTCGGGACGGCCCAGGTCTACCTGGTGCCGGGCGTGCCGTTCGAGATGAAGTGGCTTTTCGAGAATGTCATCGCGGCCCGCCTGCCCGAGCAGCAGGGCCTGATTACCCACCGCGTAATTCATACGTTCGGCGCAGGCGAGTCCGACGTGGGCGCCAAAATCGCGGACCTGATGAAGCGCGGCGCCAACCCCACGGTCGGAACCACCGTCGCGGCCGGGCTGGTTTCCATCCGCGTGGTGACGCGCGCGGCGGACGCCGCGGGGGTCAACGCGCTGTCGCAACCGGTAATCGACGAATTGAAGAGTCGCCTCGGCCATATCGTGCTCGGCGAGGAAGATCAGACGATGGCGCTGGTGCTGGGCGAACTGCTGCGCCGTGCCGGCCAGACCGTCGCGACGGCCGAGAGCTGCACCGGCGGAATGATCGGCCAGATGATTACCGCCGTGCCGGGCTCCAGCGATTATTACATGGGCGGTGTGATCGCGTATGACAACCGCATCAAGCAGGAATTGCTGGGGGTGCCGCAGGAACTTCTTGCACAGCATGGTGCGGTCAGCGAACCGGTTGCTCTGGCGATGGCGGCGGGCTGCCTTAAGCATTTCAACAGCGATTGGGCGATCAGCATCACCGGCATCGCCGGGCCGGGCGGCGGAACGGACGAAAAACCGGTCGGACTGGTCTACGTCGCCCTGGCTGGCAAGACCGTCGCGCCCATCGCCGTCCGAACCCTCTTTCCCGCTCAGCGCGACATGATCCGACTCCGAAGCTCCCTGGCGGCGATGGACCTGCTCCGAACGCGGCTGCTTAGTCTTCGTTCCTGACATTCGTGGCAACTCGTTTTCCGTTACGTTAAGATACGCCCCATGTGCGCCGCCAAATTACCGTTTGATTTCAGCCAGGCCAAGGGGCCCCGTCGCGGGCCGGACGTCGGCAAGGACGTGACCGGCGAGTTCGCGGCCGCTCGCGGAGCGGCGCCCGGCGGCATGAGCGTCACCTCGCTGCTGGCCCTCATCAAGGGCGCGCTGACCGAGTCGCTGCCGCCGCGAGTCACCGTGGTCGGCGAGATCAGCAATCTCAAGATGCACTCCTCCGGCCACGTGTACTTCAGCCTCAAGGACGCCGGCGCGTGCATTAACGCGGCGATGTTCCGCCAGGCGGCGGCGCGGTTGAAGTTCCGCCCGGCGGACGGTCTGGAGGTCGTCGTCGAGGGCCGGGTGGACGTGTACGAGGTTCGCGGGCAGTTGCAACTCTACGTGGACGCCATGACGCCCAAGGGCGCCGGCGCGCTGGAACTGGCGTTCCGTCAACTGCACGACAAGCTCAAGGCCGAGGGTCTATTCGACCCGGCGCACAAGATCCCGCTGCCCCGGTTTCCGCGCGCGATCGGCGTGATTACCAGCCCCACCGGCGCTGCCGTGCGAGACATCCGGCGCACCTTGGCCCGGCGATGGCCCGCGGCGAGCGTGTACCTGCTGCCGGTGCTCGTCCAGGGCGACGGAGCGGCCCAGGACATCGCCGCGGCGATTGCCGACATGGACGCGAGCGCGTCGCAGTTCAATATCGACACGATCATTGTCGGCCGCGGTGGCGGCAGCCTGGAAGACCTCTGGGCGTTCAACGAGGAACCGGTGGCCCGCGCGATCTTCGCCTGCCGCACGCCGATCATCAGCGGCGTGGGGCACGAAGTGGACACGACCATCGCCGACCTGGTGGCCGACGTTCGCGCCGCCACGCCCACCGGCGCTGCCGAACTGGCCGTGCCGGATGCCGCCGACGTGCGGCGGCAATTGGCCCAGCTCGCGGCCGGGCTGCACCGAAACGTGACCGAGTGCCTGCGGCAGTGGCGGCAATCGCTGGATGCCTGCACCCGAAGCGTAGTGTTCCGCGACCCGAGGCACCGGTTGCGCACGCAGGTGCAGCACATCGACGAACTTTCGCACCGGCTGCGGGCGGGCGCGAGGCAGCGGCTTTCGCTTGCAGCGCGGCGGTTGGAGCCGGCGGCCAATCGGTTGATGGCCCTTCACCCCGCGCGGCTGCGGGAGATGGCGGCCCGGCGGTTGGATGCGCTGGTCAATCGTTTGCGGTGGGTCCTGGGCGGGCGGAGCAAAAAAGCCGGGGATGCGCTCGCGAAGTTGCAGGCGCGGCTTATGGCGGCCCATCCGCAAAACCGCCTGGCGATGGCGAGCCAGCGATTGGACGCGGTGGGCAAGCACCTGGAGGCGCTGGGATACCGCAGCATATTGCAGCGAGGGTTCAGCGTTACTCGGAGCGAATCCGGGGAGATCGTCCGGTCTGCCGCCCAGGTCGCGACGGGCGTGGTCATTCAGACTGAAATCGCGGACGGACATTTCAAAAGTCGCGTGACGGACGGAAGTCCTCTAGATGAGACTCACACGCCAAACAGCAAGCTCGAACCTACGAATGTCTCAAAACCCAGGCAAGAGCCCAAACCGGAACCAAAACCCAAACCGCGTAGAATTGCAAATCAGGATGACGACAATCTTCTGTTCGATTAGGATGGAACCATGACAGAGAACCCCAAGACCGACGTGAAACCGCTGAAGTTTGAAGAAGCCCTTTCCAAACTCGAAGAGATCGTGTCGCGGATCGAGGAAGGCAAGGTCTCGCTGGAGGAATCCATCGAGAAGTACGGCCAGGGAATCGCCCTGATCAAACAGTGCCGCGCGATTCTGGACCAGGCGGAAAAGAAGATCCAACTCCTGGGCCGGGGCGAGGGCGAATCGCTCCGCGTCGAGGGAGAGTTGGAAGAGAACGCCGAGTGACGAATACCGGATGATTCGCAGAAAGCGAATCCACGCAATCGTCATTCGACAATCGTCAATTCTTTTATCCCATTCTTGCCAGGAACGTCGTGAACTGCCAGACGTCCTCGGGGGGCGGCTTGGGCATGCCGTAGTGGGCGAAGGCCTTGTCGTAGTTTTTCAACGGCGTCCAATTGACCGGGCGGCTGACGAACCGGCCGAGGTAGGGTTTGGCGTGCTGGAGGATGAATTCGTGCGGCAGTTGGTCGGGCAGGCAGACTCCCTCGCGCGGGTTCTCGATCATCCACAGTGCCGCGGCCACCACCGAGACGGCCACTTGCAGCGTGGTGGCGTTCTGGTGCGGCACCAGGTTGCGGCTTTCGTGAATGTCCAGCAGCGAGCCGATCCACCAGCTCTTGTAATCGTGGCCCATCAGCAGGCATCCGAGTTGGTCCTCGCCCTGCGTGATCTCGTCATTCATAATCCGCAGGTCGGGCTGAAGGGCGAAGTTCCGCATGTGCAGTTCGTGGAGGCTGACGATGGCCGCGTCGCAGGGGCAATAGGCGTAGTGTACGGTCGGGCGATAGAGCGGCTTATCCGTATCCCAGACCGTGAGGTAGTCGCTGATGGAGAAGGCCTCGCCGTGGCGGATGACCATTCCGACGATCTCTCCGGCGGGCACCCACGAGCGCACCCACGTGCGGCAGCCGAAATTGGCCAGGCAGATCTGGTTGCCCGGCCCGCCGCGATGCGTGTGCGCGCGAGGCGGAAGGCATTTCTCGTGCGTGCCCCAGCCCATCTCGGCCGGCGCGATGCCTTCCTCGAAAAACCCCTCGATCGACCAGGTGTTGACGAACTCGTTGACGCGTTTGGGCTGGTTGCTGATCTGCGTGTCGCGCTCGGAAACGTGAATCACCTTCACGCCGAGCTCGTAGGCGAGGTGGTTGTACTTGCGGGACTGCCGGGCCGTCTGAATGGCCTCGCGACGCTCGGTCTCCTTGGTGTGCTCGGCCAGCCACTTGTCGGCGATGTCCTCCAAGGCCTGCTTGGTGAAGTGCGAGACCA
>CAZYDC010000112.1:0-11838 GCA_964646065.1 uncultured Planctomycetaceae bacterium
TTTGTTCTGTTACAAGACCTTCGATTTTTCACCACTTAAATTGGAGGAGAACCCAAATTCCAAACAAATTCAAAACGACAAGAGACGGACGACAAATGAAACGAATCAGACGCAAAAGAAAGCGTTTGGCGTTTTCCGTATTGTCGTTTGTCGTTTGTTTGTGATTTGGTGCTTGCGATTTGGAATTTTGGGCGTCGCATAAGCCTGCTTGACTATGTGGGGCCTCCGCTAGAACGTCGTCCCGCCCCAGTTGTCCTTGTTCTCGTTCTCATCGCCTTCGGGCGGCTCTTCTTCGTCGTCGGCTTTCCACTTGTCCGACTCGTTCATGTCGTCCAATTCGCGTTCGACGACCTTGAACATCTTCTCTTGCAGGGGGGCGAGCTTGTGGTAGTACTGGAGCTGGGCCTGGTAGGACTGCACCATCTGGTTGATCTTGAGCAGTTGCCACTTGGCCAGGCACTCGGGCTCTTTGATCGTGGAGAACGGATCGCAGGCGAAGGCGATCTCGCCGGCCTCGTTTCGCTTGAAAAACTCGCAGTCTTTGCACTGAATCATCGGTTGCTCCAACGGCGGCCCCTCAGGGGTCCTGGTTTCGGGCCGCTCTTAAGGACTCTGCCAAAACTCGTAGCACCCTCGTATGGGCGCGAGTCCCATGGCATCTTGCCCATGTTCTGCGGAACTTGCACGGGCGGGACGCCCGTGAGACTCATGGGCAAGATGCCCATGCTACGTTTTATCAGGCTCCTTTAATATGATACTGAACATTTCGACCACTTTTGCATATAAAAAGGGTTGGAGGTTGTAATATAATAAATACGCCTGACATAAGAAGGGGCATAGATTGGACGCCTCGGGCCGTGTGAATTATGACATTCTGACACCAGGAGAAGCTAGTGAAACGTACCTCCCAATTGTTGGCCGCACTGTTGTTGACTCTGTCGCTTTTGCTGACGGTCCAGGCGGCGTCCACGACCGAGCCGGCTGCCACGCAGCCTGCCGCCAACGCCAAAGATCTTGAAAGCACCGGGATCGAACTGGTTCTGGGCGGAAAGTTCGACCAGGGCCTGGCCGACTTGAAACAGTCGTATCACCTCAATGCCGCCGACGCCAACCTGGGCGCCACGCTCAAGGTGATGCAGAACTATCAGGCGTTCCGGGCGGCCGGAGACGCCGAGCGATCGGCCGAATACCAGGCGACCGTAGCGCGGGTGCAGCGATGTATGCTCGCGCAGAAGCTGCTGCCCGAGTTGGCGGCCGAGGGCATCGAGAAGGCCCTGCGCGACAAAGCCGCCGAGGTGCTGACGGCCTACAATAAAATCGCGCTGTCCGATGTCTTCGAGGACGCCGCGCCCGAGCAGGCCACCAAGATGCGCGACACCGCGACCAAGGAGATCGCCAACGCCCAGACCGCGCTGGCGGCCACGGTGAACACGGCCAAGCTGGACAAGGGGCAGTTCTCGGCCACCTTCCTTCCGCTGGCGCAGAACCTGCAGGAAAGGTTCAACGGTTACTTGCAGGCGTGGAAGGCCATCGATCCGCAGACCGACGCCTCCCGCCGGGCCGGCGCCAAGCAACTGTCCGCGCTGGAGGACGACCTTGCCGACGCCATGAGCGACCTGGAGTCGATGGTTTCCGAGGCGCCTTGGCGGCTGGGGCTGATGCATGCCCGGCTGGCCAAGGAGATCGCTCTGCCCTCCGACAAGATGACCGAGCAGGATTGGTACAAGTCCCTCCTGGCCGACGCGGAGGCGCGGGGCAAGAAGGCCATGGCCGAGGGAAAGTGGTATGACGCGTTGAACGCCACCACGGCCCTGGAGGAGATGGACGACGGAAACCAGGCCTATCGCCAGATGTCGCGGACCACGCGGCTGCACGTGCGGATGCTCCGCCTCTACGGCGGGCCTGACGCCTTCAAGTCGGAAGAGGAACTGACCCTCAAGAGCGGCGCCAGCAAGCCCCCGCCGACAACCCAGCCGGTCGACCAGGTCAGTTGGAAGGACCTGACCGAGGGCGTCGACGCCGAGATGGTTCGCTCGGCCATCAACAAGCTCAGCGAGTCCTACTGGGCCACGCCCGACTACCGCAAGGTGACGCAGAGCGGCCTGCTGGCGATCAGGGTTCTGGCCGACACTCCGCAAGACGCGTTCAGCTTCCCCAAGCTCAAGGACGCGGACCTGAAGGCGAAGTTCCTGGCGCAAATCGACCGGCAGATAGAGAGCATCGCCAAGAAGGACAACGTGGACTACCTGGACCTGGAGATGGCGCTCAATCGCGTGATCGGCGCCTCCTCCGGCAGCGTCGAGATTCCGCTGGAAGTGGTGTCGATGGAGTTCTGCGACGGATACCTGGACGCGCTGGACAAGTTCAGCAACATGATCTGGCCGCACGACGTGCCGGACTTCCTTAAGCAAATGATGGGGCATTTCTGCGGCGTGGGCATCCAGATCCAGAAGGATCCCGGCGAATCGCTGAAGGTCGTTTCGCCGCTGCCCGGTTCGCCCGCCCACAAGGCGGGCATCAAGACCGGCGATATGGTTCTGACCGTGAACGGCCAGGCCACGCGGGACATGAACCTCGACAAGCTCGTGGAAATGATCATGGGCGAGGCCGGGACCAAGGTCAAGCTGATGATCCAGCGGCGGGGGGTGGCCGAGCCTTTCCTGGTCGAGCTCACCCGCGAGGAGATCAACATCCGCACCGTCAAGGGCTGGAAGTACCTGCCCAGCGGCGACTACGACTACACGCTCGACGCGGGCGACAAGATCGCTTACGTCCGCCTGACCCAGTTCACCCAGAAGACCGCCGACGAACTGGACGAGGTGCTCACGAAGTTCAAGAAGGACGGCGGGCGGTCGCTGATCCTGGACCTGCGGTTCAATCCGGGCGGGCTGCTGACGTCGGCCGACACGGTGGCCTCGGAATTCATCTCCAAGGGCACGGTCGTCTCCACGCGAGGCGCTCAGTCCAAACCGCAGGTGCTGACGGCCCAGCCGGGGGGCAGCTACATCGACGGCGACCTGGTGGTCCTGGTCAACGAGTACAGCGCCTCGGCGGCCGAGATCGTTTCGGGCGCGCTGAAGGATTGGCACCGCAGCGTGACCATCGGCCAGCGGAGCTACGGCAAGGGCAGCGTGCAGAAGGTGCTGGAGATTCCCCGGCACAAGGCCTTCATGAAGCTCACGACGGACCATTATTACCTGCCCTCGGGCCGGTGCCTGCACCGCAACCCCGGCGACAAGGTCTGGGGCGTCGATCCGGACATGCAAGTGGTGATCTCGCCCCGGCAGATGAAGCGGTGGCTGGACATCCGCCGCAAGACCGACCTGCTTCAGGACACAGGTCCCGGTCAGCTCGACAGCGACCTGGCCGACCAGTACAAGGCCGACATCCAGCTCAACGCCGCGGTCACGCTGCTCAAGCTGATGAAGCTCCATGACAAGCCGGCCACCGCCGCCGAGTCCGTGGTGGAATACAAGGAACCGGAGACGCCGCTGGTGAAGTGAGATTCCCGGCTGCCTAGAATTCAGCATGGCCGCCAAACCGCAAATCGGAAACGGAAGTACAGTGAAACTTTTCGCCGCCATCCTTGCGATAGCGATTTTGGCGATATCGCTTCTGGCGGTCGGTTGCGGCGACTGGCCGCCGGCGCCGCAGGGCTCGCAGCCGTCGCCCCCGCCCGCGCCCGCCCATGTTCCACCGTTCGCGATGGGCCAGCCCGACCTGGTCCTGATGGTCACCGGAAGGAGCAACGGCCTGCTGGAGGTCTGCAATTGCAGCGGACCGATGTCCGGCGGGCTCAGCCGGCGCAGCGGCATGGCCCTGAGCTACCGCCAGGCATTCCCCCACACGCTGCTGGTCGATTCGGGCGACATGTTCTGGATCGAATCCCAAGACGTTCGCAACGACTACCTGCTCAAAGGCTACGCACAGATCGGCTACGACGCGGTCGCGCTGGGCGACCAGGAGTGGTCGGCCCCGCCGACGCGGCTGCGGCAATTGCTGGCATCGCAACCGCTGCCGTACCTTTCCACGGGGATTGACATGGCCGATGACGGCCCGAAATTGCCGCTGTTGCGGCAGGTCACGCGCCAGTGGGGGCCCCTGAAGGTGGCCGTCCTGAGCGATATGGGCAAACCGTCCCTGGTGTTCATGGGCGAGGACAAGATCAAATCGCTGACGTTCACGCCCGAGGAGTTTGCCCGGCGCGCCACACAACTCAAGGCCGATGGGTATGTGATTATCGGCGTCGCGCACACGGACGAAGAGGGCACGGGAAAGCTCGCGCTATCGGGCCTGGTGGACCTGGTGATTCGCGGCCACTGCCGCAATAGCGCCGAGCGGCTTCAGAACGCGCAGGGCGCCGACTACGCGAAGGGCGACGCCGGCGCGCCGGTCGTTCGGGCCGGCGGAAACGAAATGGTCGGCGTGGTGGCGATGAAGATTTCCGGCGCCAGGGTGACGGCGATGGAGTATCGCCTGGAGCCCGCGGGCGACAAGTGGCCGGAGGACAAGCGCCTGCTTCAGACGTACCAGGCGTACGCCCACGCCGCCCTGCGCGAGGCGCTGGACGCCCATCGAAAGGCCGGCCTGGAGTATGTGCCCTCGGAACAGTGCGGGCAGTGCCATCGCGCCCAGTACGAGCACTGGACGCAGACGCGCCATTCGCAGGCGTACAAGACTCTCACCGACGCCGGAAGGGCCGGCGACCCCAATTGTCTCATGTGCCACACCAGCGGATTCGGGACCGTCAAGGGCTTCTACTCGATCCAGGCCACGCCCAGGATGGCCAACGTCAATTGCCAGGACTGCCACCGGTTCGACATCCAGGAGCACCACCAGAAAGACTTTATCCCCCCCAAGCTCGACGAGAATGTCTGCGCGTCCTGCCACACCGCCGTGACCGATCCGAAATTCAACTTCGAGGCCAAAGAACCAAAGATCGCCTGCCCGAAGCGGGATTAGAACTCACCGCCAAGAACGCAAAGAACGCAGAGATAGAAGACAACATATATCGCTGTTTTTAGTTTCTCTGCGTTCTTTGCGTTCTCTGCGGTGAGTTCTTACTCTTGCGGAGGGTCCACCGAAACGGGCGGGGGTCGCAGGCGGGTTTCGATCACGGAGGTCCGGGCCATGATGTCGCCGATCCGCAGGCGATACGGGTTGAAGAGCGGGAAAAGCAGCAGCAGCGGCAACGGGGCCACCACCGTCAGCGGGATCGGCAGCAGTTCCATCACCTTCATCAGGTTCCGCAGCGCGACGTTCCGCAGGGCCGGCCTTTGGCCCTGGTCGCCCACCACCCGCAGGCGGAAGATCCGCTTGCCCACCGTCGCGCCCAGGAACGTCTCCATGACGGTGCCGTAGATCACGTACAGCGACAGGCCTAGAATACGCGCAAAAACAACATTGTTCGTTATCGTCGACGGGTCGCCGAACAGACCCTTGAATTCCTCGAGCGTCAGTCCGAAGCCCAGCCCCGCCAGGCCGAACCACGGGGCCATGTCCAGCAGGGCCGCCAACCCGCGCTTGATGAGGTTGGCCGGAATCATCTGCGGGGAAAGCTCGAACGGCTTGGGCAGCATTTCCCGGCGAATGGCCAGCAGAACCACGACCAGCAGGAACGCCGCCCATAGGAAATAATCGAGTGCGTGCAGAGCCCCGGCGTCAGGTTCCATTGGGGCGGTCGAAATTTCCTCCGGCTCTTTCATCTGGCCGCTCAAGGCGCAGCGGGAGTCCATCAGCTTTCCGTCCTGCTGCCAGACCATCTCGAACTGCTCGCCCATACCGGCCGCTCGCGGCGGCGAAGAGGCGTTCCATTCATAAGGCTTCTGGCCGAGTTGGATCGCACACTTGCTGAAGTGCCCCGGGTCTTCCATGAGGAACATAGTAAGGTGGATCTTTTCCTTGCCGCCCGGCGCGGCCGTCAGGATTGCCAGCTTGCCGGCGAGCGTGAACATCGCGACAGGCTTGGAATCGGCCAAGTCTTTATCCAGCGGGATATGTCGCCAGAAGAGTACGGCCAAATTGCTATCCGTTTGGTCCCATACGGCTAATTCGTTGGCCTCGCGCGGGGACTTCGAGATCATGCGATAGAGCTTGCCGCTTGCCACGGCGATCAGCACGCGATCATTCACGGCAAAGCGGGTGGGGGCAGGCGAATCCGCGGGCTTGGCCGGCAGGGCCTTCCACTGGCCGTCCGCGCACTGGAACGGCTGGAGGTAGACCGCTCCAGCGGGTGCGGCGCCGGCGGATGTTCGCGAGGCCGGCGCGGAGGCGGCCGCTCTTGGCGCCTCGGCGGGCCCGCTTGCGGCAGTGGTGGGCGAAAGGGCATCGGCGCTCGTGGGCACAAGGGCGATCAGGCTGGACTTGGCGGCGCCGTTGAAGTTTTCCGCGGCGCACAGGGCGACCGGCGCCGTGCCGGCAGGCCACCGCGGATTGGAGGGCGTCGCCAGCGGCGCCATGTCCGGCGAGTTCGTCTGGAACATGCCGTGCCCCAGCGGGTCGGCGAAGATCACCTGGAGCGTTCCGCCCTGGGATGCGGCCAGGCTGGGCTTTCCGCTCAGCCCGAACGCGAGCGGCTGCCACTTCTCGCCGATCGGGCGAAACAGCACGTCGAAACTTTTCCCGTCGTCGCTGGGGTGGACAAGCCACAAGAACTGGTTGTCGCCGCAGAGCAGGGGCCCGTGTGGAGTCTGCGCCGGCAGCGCCAGCGCCAGCGCCGCCGCCAAGGTCAGGCAAAGGGTCAGGCAGAAAAATCTCACCGACGCTCCTCTGCCGGGGCGGCGGCGGGCAGTTCTGCCGACGAGGCGGAGGCGGGTTTGTTCACGTCCACCACGCGGTCTTTCAAGGTGGGGGGCAGGTTGTCCCAGAATTTGGCGGCCTCGGCGGGCTCGACCTCGCCGACCTTCATGCCCGCCAGCTTCAGGTGCATGTCGCGGAGGTGGCTCTTTCGGCCGGCCCCGTCATTTCCGTTCAAGACGATCTGGGCGGGCACGACGGCCTGCGAACCGTGGACATCCGTTCCGCCGACCGGCTGGTAATCGGAGATCTCGGCGGTCAGGACCGGTTTGTCATCGCGCCCGAAATAGACCACCTTGTAAGGCCTCTGCGGGCCGCCTCTGCCGCAGTCGAAATAAATTTCGCGCCGGTAGCCCGCGCCGGCGGCGCCGATGGCCAGCACATAGGCGTGTGGAGGCTGATCGCATTTAGGCGGGCCCATCGCTTGCGCGTGGCCTACGCACAGGGCGAAGGCGGTCAACTGGCCGGGGCCGCTGGGCAACTGGACAATCCCCAGCAGGCCGACCAGACTCGCGGGGTCCACAAACGCCTCGGCGGCGCCGGCGGAACCGGCGCTGTCCGCGCGGCCGGTCCAGGCGCCGCCTTTGTCGCCGAAGTGATACCAGACGTAATAGAGATTGTCAGCCGAGCTGGTGCCCAGGCGCATGACTTCCTGTCCGCTCTCGCGCCCGACCAGCACGAAGTCCGCGACTCCGGGGTTCTTGCCCGCCACCAGGATACCGTTGCTGGCGCCGAGCTGCGTGCCCCAGTTGAACGTTCCGCCCTTGTCGTCGGCCACCGTCAGATCGATGGTCGCGCGGGACCAGACCTTCGGAATGGCGGAGGCATTGGCGTTGTATTCGCCCACCAGGCGGTCCACGTCCGCCTGCGCGGCGGGGGATCGGACCTCAGTAGCGCACCCGGCCTGCAGAAACGCGCAAGCGGTCAAGACCAGGCCAATCCGCAATCCGCAATCCGCGATCCGGAAATGTTTCATAGTTGACCCTCAAGAATTTGGCCGAGGCTCCCGCTGGCCTCGGCGATTTTTTCTTCGTCCATATGCGGGTCGATGACCTCGTGCGATTGGTCGCTGCCCTTGAAGTGCATGCGCCAGATCTCCAGACCGTCGGGTTTCTTTTCCATGCGGTCGTACACGAGCAGGCGTTTTCGCATCAGCACCAGGGCCAGCACGAAGCGGAAGCTGATCTTGGCGGGCTGCTCGCTGCCTTCAAGCCGCTGGAAGAAGTTGATCAGCAGTTCGTCGTCCACGAAAAGTTTTTTCTTTTCCTCGGGCTTATGCACGTGGCTTTGCCAGACGGCCAGGATCCCGGGGCGTGCGTCCTGCGGCTTGGCCTGCCAGCAGGCCAGGCAGTAATCCTCGCGCAGGATTTCCTCGTCCTGCTCGCGAATGGTGGCCATGAATTCCTGATCGCAAACCATAGTGCTTTGGCAGGCGGAGCACTGCCCGGAGGTCTTGGAGAAATTATATTCTTTTGCCATAAAACCGGTCTCACTTCACGGTCAAAATACTCATGCTACATACTAGTACACTGTGGCTCGTGAAACTCTAAATAAGGGTGCCATGCCCAAGTCTGCGCGGGCATGTCCTGCCGTTGAACCCGGAAGCGAAGACATGCCCGCGCAGACTTGGGCATGGCACCCGTCTCGCTACGTTTTGTCCAGGTGCGACGCGGCGGCGGAGTCGATGGCGGCGTACAGGGCGCGGGCCTTTTGCAGGTCGGCCTTGGACGCCTGCCGCAGGTCGGCGGCGGCCTGTTTGTCGGACAGGTTGGGCGCGTTGATCCGCACGTTGAGGTCGCTCAATTCGAGGGTCGCTACGGCCAGCGCCGCCCCGGCCACCAGGTCGCTGATGAGCCACAGGTTGCACTTGCCGCCCAGTTCCCGCAGGTCTTCCAGCAGGGCCAAGGCCAGCTTGGCCGCCTCGCGAGGCACGCTGATGGCGGCGGCGACGGCGATCTGCATGGCCTGGTCTTTTTCGGGGCCGTCGGGCTGCTTGGCAACTTCCTGGTAATAACTGTAGGCGGCCACGTCGTCGCCCACGAGCTGATCGAACATGTGGCGGGCGTTGAGCAGCCGCTTGGCCAGGTGCTCGTAGTATGGCTCATGCTCGGCGAATTTCTTTTTGCCTCGCGTGAAATTCAGCGTCATCTCGCCCAGCGCCACCGCCAGCATCCCCACCGCGCCGGCGACGCTGCCCCCGCCGGGGGTCGGAGTCTTGTCGGCAGTGGCGGTGGCGAAGTCGCGAACAGTCAAAGATAGCAGGTCTTTTTCTGACACAATGTTCTCCTTCTTATGCCAAAACAAGGTTCGTAGTGTCGCCGTAAGGCGATTCTTCCGGAAGCCCCTCACGGGGCCACTACAAACTCTATTTTCCTTCCGCCTTTCCGACGAAGATCACGTATCCCTTGCCCAGGTACTTTTTCGCGACGCGGGCGACGTCCTCGGGCTTGACGCTTCGGTAGAGGCCTTCCAGCTTGGTCCGGTGGTCGTAGCCGAAGCCCCACAATTCATCCAGTGCGCCGCCCATCGCCAGGCCGCCGGTGGACTGATCGCTCAGCAGTTCGGCCGTGAGGATCGTGTTCACGGCCAGGTTGATCTCATTCTGCGTGGGCGTGTAGGTGGCGGCCTTGTTGAGGTTCTTGAGGATGATGGCCTTGACCTCGTCGGTCTTGGGGGGTTGGCATTGGGCCTCGGCGAGGAAGGCGCCCGGGGAAATGCCCGCCCAGTTGCTGGTGAACACGGAGTACACAAGCTGCTTTCCCCGCAACTCATCGTGCAGCCATCCGGAGGGGAGCTGCCATCCGCAGAGGATGGTCTTGAGCACGTCCATCGGGTACTTGTCTTTCTCGTTGAAGATGGTCATGCCGGGCGCGGCTACCAGGACGAAGGCGGTCTCGGCGCCCTTGAGCGGGAGCGTGTGCAACTCGTTTTCGGGCGGAATGAGCCGCCCGGGCGACGCCGTGAGCGTGACCTCGCCGGCGGGAAGGTCAGCGAAGAGTTTTTCGACGGCGGCGCGGGCGGCGGCGGCGTCGAAGTTGCCGTAGATCGCCAGCACGCTCGCCCCGGCCTTGATGTGCCGGCCGTGATAGTCCGCCAGGTCCTTGCTGGTGGCGCCCTTGACGACCTCGGGCGTTCCGATCGGCAGCATCTGGTAGGGCGTGTTGGCGAAGAATTCCTTGCGGAAGAATCGGTTAATCTGTGCGCCGGGCTCGGTGTTCATGCGGTCAAACTCGGCTAGGATTCCCTGGCGGACGAGGTCGAGTTCCTGGTCGGCGAAGGTCGGGTGTTGCACGACGGCGGCGAAGATGTTCAGGGCCTTGTCGAAGCTGTCGCTCATGACCGTGCTGTGCCAGTAAATGCTGTTGTTTCCGCAGGAGCCGCTGATGGACCCTCCGGCCTGGTCGAAGAACGCGGCGATGTCCTGGGCCGAATACTTGGCCGCCCCGCGCGTGCTGAGGATGGCCATGAGATTGCCCATGCCGTTGGTCTTGGCGTCCTCGATCATCAGCCCGCCCTTGGTCGCCAGGACCATGGACACCAGCCCTTCGGCACCTGCCGAGGGCAGCGGCCTCAGGACCACCTTCAGACCGTTGGGCAGCGTGAAGGTCTGGGCCTTTTCGACGGCCTGTTGGTGCTGCCCGGGGCCTGCCGTCGCGGTGGCGCTACCGGGGACCATTCGTGTGACGGCCATGTCGGCGAACCGGAAATATTTCTTGGCGGCGGCCTGCACCTGCTGGGCCGTCACGGCTTGAATCTTCTGAACGTACTTGTGGGAGAAGTCCACGTCGCCGGTGCCCATCAGGTCCATGCCCAGGGTCTCGCCCTGGTCCTCCAGCGACTGCTGGGAATTGACGAACTGCGCGGTCTTCTGCCGTTTGGCGCGGGCGACCTCATCCTCGTTGACGCCCTGCTCGACGACCGCGTGCAACTGGGCCAGGGCGGATAGCTCGGCCGCGTCGGCCTGGTCGGGCTGGCAACGGAAATAGACCTCAAAGTAGCCCTTGCCCCAGTGCGGAGTGCCCGAGCCTGAACTGATCGTGGTCACGAGCTTCTGCTGTTGGTGAACCGCCAGCTCCAGGCGGCTGGCCTGGCCTTCGCCCAGGATCGTCGAAAGCAGGTCCAGGGCGTAGAGGTCCTCGTGCAGGAGGGAAATCGACTGGAAGGCCAGGCACTCGGTGACCTCCTTGACCCTGGCGTCGGGGAGGGTGACTCGACGAACGCCCACCAGTCGCTCGACGGGCGGCAGGGCGTGCGAGGGCACCAGCGTGGCGCGGAAACCGGCCATGTTCTTGCAGATGCGGTCCAGCACGGCCGGAGTGTCCACGTCGCCGATCACAATGAAAATCATGTTCTGCGGCACGTACATCTGGGCGTGGTAGGCCAGCACGTCGTCAAAAGTCAGCGCGGCCAGCGGGGCCCGGTACCCGATGACCGGCACGCCGGCGGGGTGGTTGGGGTACTGATTGGCCATGAGGGTTTCATAGAACGCGCGCTCGGGCTTGTTGAGCCCGATTTCCAACTCGCGCTGCACGATGCCGTGCTCCCGCTCGAAGTCGGCCCGCGTGATGCTCGGCCTGGCCATCCATTCGGACACCAGGTCGATGCAATCCATGGTCTTGCCGGCCGACGCTTCGATGTAATAGTTGGTGCAGTCCAGTCGGGTGGAAGCGTTGGACTGCCCGCCGATTTTTCCGATGCGGTCGGTGCGGGAGAGTTGCGGTTTGGCCTTGCTGGAATCGCCGGGGGTGGTGTGCTCGGCGCCTTCGGCGCACAGGTGCTCGCACAGGTGGCTGAGGCCCGCGCCCAGCCAGCGGCCTTCGTACATGCCGCCGGTCTGCACGTAGCAGCGAACGTCCACGATGGGGGCCGTGTGCGTTTCCTTGACGATCACCCTCATGCCGTTATCCAACTCGACGACCGTCAGCCCCGGCACGCCTGAAGTGAGGATGCTCTTGATCTGCGCCGGCGGCGCCTGCGGAACGCCCCCAGGGCTAGCCGGTCCTGCCGTGGTTCGGGGCGGCGACGCCGTGCCATTGGGCCCCG
>CAZYDC010000113.1:0-11742 GCA_964646065.1 uncultured Planctomycetaceae bacterium
GCCCAACGCCGGCTACAAACCGTACGACGACTCCCTCCAGCCGGCCAAGTCGCTGGCCCCGTTCAACAGCGACCGATTCGTATTGGGCATGGCGGACTTGCTATCCGGCCCCGCGGGCTCGATGGGCGGCGACAAGCGATTCACCCAGGTCCATCCCGACTACCTGCTCCAGGCCAACCGGAACCGTTGCGAACTGGCCGGCCGTTGCGACTCCAACGGCGAGGAACTAACGAGCGCCAACCTTTATAGCGTCACGCCGGACGACAAAGGCAACCTCCCACCCTGGCTGACCGGAAGTTCGCAACCCGGGGCGAACACGGAAAACGCTGAACAAGAAAAGGACCTGACGTATATCGTCCGGGTCATCGTCAGCGCGAAGGCCAAGGATGCGGACGACTGGTACCGCCTGCCGGCGACACATTTTCGACTCGTGACCGAATCCAATGGCGGTCGCCACCTCTATTACCCGGTGGCCTTCCTGACGTTTTCGCGGAAACTGCAGAAGGGCGAAAAGTACAACTGGAAGGCGTTCGGCCTGGATTCAAAAGACCCTGGTGCCGGCGGGCTGGTCATCGAGCGCGAGATGCCCGACACATTGACGATCGATTGGGTGTATAGAGTCCCATCCGGCCAAACGCCCCAGACGATCGTCTTCCGCAACGCCGCCAAGGTCGCGCTGACGGCCGCGAAGCCGATTGGCCCGACCGACGGCTATGCGCCTTATGACGACGCGAAGGGCGCTTTCCAGGAT
This sequence comes from uncultured Planctomycetaceae bacterium, assembly GCA_964646065.1. Taxonomy (GTDB): domain Bacteria; phylum Planctomycetota; class Phycisphaerae; order SM23-33; family SM23-33; genus CAZYDC01. The sequence continues at coordinate 752 of CAZYDC010000113.1, forward strand.
AAGGCCTTGAAGAGGAACATGGGGCACTGAGGAATCGCGAGCTTCGGCACGATGTTCCTCCGGGCGTTCCTCACGGCGCCGGCGGCGGGTGGGGCAGTGTGGGCAGCCAGTATTTATACGCAATGTCCGGCCTGCGGAGGTGCCCGCCGCGAAACGTCTTGTGCTTTAGATTCGTGAATCCGTGATTGCTGAAGTACTGCACCGCTTTCCAGCAATAATCCTGGATGACCGGGTCGTCCATGCCCCAGAAGATCACCACCGGCTCCTTGCGGAGTTCCGGGGTCAGCGTGATCTTGTCGAACAACCCGTCGTCGCTGTTGCAGGACATCCCCAGCAGCATGTTGAATCGTTCCGGATGCCGCAGCCCGGTGTTGAACAGCGGGTATCCGCCGGCCGAAAAGCCGGTCAGCATCACTGCCCGAGGCTCGAGATGATACTTGGCCGACACCTCGTCCAACACGCTGAGGATCGCAACGTCGTCAGACTCTAAGTCTTTTGTCCATAATACTTTATCTACAGGCAAGATCCCCTGTACGCTCCGCATATTGGGAGCGGCGACGATGAATCCCTTTTCCTGGGCCAGGGCCTTCCACTCGCGGATCTGGGCCTCGGCGGAGTCCCATCCGTAGGTGCCGTGCAGCGTGATCACCAGCGGCCACGCGCGGTCGGGCGTGTAGTTGTTCGGGACATACAGCCAGTATCCGTCGTGCCGGCCCGCCTGTGCTCCAACGTATTTCTGCGGCACCGGAGTATCCTGCGGCTGCGTCACCGGGCAGCCCGCCAAAATCCCCAGCAGCGGCGCCAGGGCCAATAACCAGACACGCATAAGCGACTCCTTCCAATGCGGCAAGAAAACAAATATGATGTTTTTTGAAATTACCGGCCTAACCTTTCAGCTTTTGTCATATCCTACTATACAAGGATGTGGAAAGTCAGGCAATCTATGAAGCTTGTGGCGATAATTGGCGCCATGGTGGCGGCCGTTGTTTTGGCTGTCCCGTCCGCTCGCGCGCTGACCGCAAACGAAGTGCTCGTGGTCGCCAACGCCGACAGCGAAGACTCGAAGGCCCTGGCCCAGGCCTACATGGAAGCCCGGAAGATCCCCAGGGAAAACCTCCTGCTGGTCAAGACCACCACCCGCTACGAGGTCAGCCGCGACAACTACGAAAAACAAATCCGCCTGCCGATCAAACAATACCTCTCGCAGGAAAAGCTGCGGGACCGCATCCGCTGCGTCTGCCTGGTCTACGGCGTTCCGGTGCGAATCGCCCCGATGCAGTTGCCGCCGCCCGCCCAAGACATGCTCAAGGTGTACACGGGCGCGCTGAGCAGGGCGTCCGCCCGCTTGGCCGAGGACTACCAGTTCCTGGCCACCGTCGGAGAGACATTCCCCCAGGCCCGGGTCGCCGGCCTGGAGCCTCCCGAAAAACTTTTCGACCCGCTGCCCAACCCGCCGATCCCCCCGACCGATTTCTCCAAGAAGCTGGGCAAGGCCCTGGCCTTGCTGGCACAGAAACAGGCGGACCTCGACAAGATCAAGGACCCCGCCAAACTTCGCATCGCTTCGCGACAGATGATGGCCCTGCACCGTGACATCGGCGGGCTCAAGGCATTGATCGCCTACGTCCAAACAGCAAAGCCCCCAGGCGCTCCGGACCTGGCCGACATCCAGAAGCAACTGGACCTGGCCGAAAAGAAGTACGCCGACCTCCAGACCCAGCCGCGCAACCCCGACGTCGCCGCGGCCGAACTGGAGGCCGCTGATTGCCTGATGGGCCTCACGCAGCTCCACGCGGTCGCCAACAGCAAGGCGCAGCTCCTTGGCCCCGGCAGCACCGACGCGGCCGTCGACAGCGAACTGGCCCTCCTGTGGTGGGACGACCACTACAACCCCGGCGGTTGGATGCCCAACATGCTCGACTGGCGAAATGTGGACCAGGCCCGGGAGGAGCATTTCCCCCCCACCGTCATGGCCGCGAGGTTGGACGGCCCCAGCGCCGACGATGTCCGCCGGATCATCCGCAATTCCATCGCCGTCGAGCAGGAGGGGCTTAAGGGCAATTTCTACATCGACGCCGCCGGGCTTCAGATGGCTTATAACCGGCATCTGATCGTACTGGACAAGTTCGTCAGCGATCACGCGAACATCCCCGCCGTCCTGAACAGCAAGCCGCAGCTCTTCCGCCCCAACAGTTGCCCCGAGGCCGCGCTCTACGTCGGATGGTACAGCCCCGAGCGTTACGTGCCCTGCTGTATCTGGACGCGCGGCGCGGTCGGATGGCACATCGCCAGTTGCGAGGCCCGCTGCCTGCGAGACCCGGCCAGCAACGAATGGGCCGTCAAGATGATCCAGAACGGCGTCGTCGCCACCGTGGCCGGAGTCAACGAACCCTACCTCGGCGCCTTCCCCCTGCCGGAGGAATTCTTCCCCCTGCTGATGACCGGCAAGCTGACCCTGGCCGAATGCTACTGGCGAACCAGTCCGATGGCCAGTTGGCGACTGACGCTCATCGGCGACCCGCTCTACAATCCCTTCCAAGCCAAGCCTCCCCTCAAGCTTTCCGACCTGCCCAAGGGCCTTGCACCCCCGGAAAAGTGACCTCGCAGGCGTGCGGCGCTGGCCTCCGGCGTAACTTTGGAACCTATTGGAACCTGTTGGGAAGCCACCCGAACGTACAGGTGGCTCATTAGAACGCGCTGGGAAGCCACCGGAACCTGTCTGCCCCTGTTCTACCCGGTTCTTAAAATTGTAATTATTTGCCAATAAACATGTTATCTGTTTTAGACCCCCGATTTTGCACCTCTTTCGATTTTCGCCGCTCAAATTTTTCATGGGGACTCTCCTTTGGTGGCGGCCAGTGATGGCCGACACTCCTACCGGCGGGCGGCGCCGTTGGGCCGCCGCCGGTTGCGTTGTCAGTTGTCTTGGCGCCCGTACGGGGGCCGACACCCGCTGCGGCGGGCGTCACGGACAAATTGTCATTCCATTTGCATCGTCACCATTCTTTCTCGCGTCTCCATGCCGCTACCATTTCCGGTATCCGGACCCCGCAGTCTCACCATCACTTCCGGGCGCTACAAGCCCCCCATAATTACCCGTTGTGAACAGTTTGGAGTTCACATTTCTGTACAATAGACTCCGAAAAAAAAGATAGAAGTCGTTGCTATCACATGAAATAAAAAATAATTATTTTATTCGGACCCCCCGAATTTAATGTGCACTTAGGAGTTCACATTTTTGTGCATTGCAGTCAGGATTTGCCTTAAAATAAGGGGTTTGCTGAGAAAGTCACTACTTGTTCCGTTGGCAAAATCGATGTTAAGTTATTGTTGTGTCGAGCCTTAAATGGCATAGGCTAAAAAAAACGGACGATCCGGGGGTGGCAATTCCGCCGTTCGTAGTGTGCCCGTGAGGGCATAAGAAAAAACGCCTTACGGCGTCACTACAAACGGTCTTAGCCCCGATTTGGCCCGCGCTACCTTCTTCACTGAATGACGGCGGCCTGGGCCACCTTGGAGTCCCCGGCGGTATCGGCCTTATCGAGATTCATGGCTGGCTGCGCCTCAATCTTCTGGCCCCAATACGTCATGAACACACTGAGGATCAGTTCCTGACGGTTGCGAACTTTGAGCCTTTTGAGCAGCCGGCCGACGTGGCTGCGGACGGTGGGCAAACCGATATCTAGTATCGTGGCAATCTGCTTATCGCCATGCCCCGCCAGAATCAGGAAGGCGATCTGTTGCTGCCTGAAAGGCAGGGACAGGCGGGCCGCCAATTGCTTCCATTCGCCCAGAGAGAAAAGCTGCCGGTGTGATCGACCGCCCAGGCCGGTCTGATTCGGCAGGCTTTGCATAAGTGGCGAAGATACTGTCATAGGTACTTCCTGCCCCGCGGCGTCCCGGCGGCGATGACTTCCACTACACGCGATGTTCCAGAATTTCCTGAAAGGTCATAATAACATTCTTGCCGCTGTTGTCAAGAGATAATAATCCAACCACTTGCGAGTGCAAACCTTACATAACCCACTGCAAGATTCTGGAAATGCCGATATAATAAGGAACTTGTGTTCTTTTTCGCGGTCGTTCAGATGGAGCCATTGGAAAAATGCCGGAACCTATTCTTTGTATCGCGGGCGCCAGGCCGAACTTCACCAAGATCGCGCCGATCATGGAGGCGCTGAAGGCCAGCAAGCGCCTTTGCCCGGTGTTGGTGCATACCGGGCAGCATTATGACCGGCGGATGAGCGACCTGTTCTTCCAGCAGTTGAACATACCGGACCCGGACGTGAACCTGGGAGTCGGCAGCGGGACCCACGCCGCCCAGACCGCGGCCATCATGTCCGCTTTTGAGCCGGTCGTTTTGAAGTACCGTCCCGCCGCCGTGCTGGTGGTCGGAGACGTCAACAGCACGATCGCCTGCAGCCTGGTGGCCGCCAAGCTGTGCGTGCGCGTGGTGCATGTCGAAGCGGGGCTGCGGAGCTTTGACCGCACGATGCCCGAGGAGATCAATCGCGTCCTGACCGACGCCATCAGCGATTTTCTCTTCTGCACCGAACAGGCCGGCGTGCAAAATCTCCGGCGAGAGGGCGTCGCACCGGAAAAGATTTTCCTGGTCGGAAATGTCATGATCGACACGCTGCTGGGCAACCTGGAAAAGGCCCAGGGTTCGACCATCCTCCAGGAGCTGCGCCTGGAGCCCCACCGGTACGCGGTGCTGACACTGCACCGGCCTTCCAACGTCGAAGACCCGGAGGCGCTCAAGGGGCTTCTATCGGCCATCGAGGCGATTCAGCGCGACACCGCCGTGGTTTTTCCGGTGCATCCGCGGACCAGAAAAAACTTGGCCACATGGGGCCTGGATCAACTGCTCCAGGGTTTGCCCAATGTCCGGCTGACCGAGCCGGCGGGCTATCTGGATTTCTTGAAGTTGCTGTCCTGCGCCCGCGCGGTGCTGACGGATTCCGGAGGCATCCAGGAGGAAACCACCATCCTCAAGGTGCCCTGCCTCACCCTTCGCCAGAACACCGAGCGGCCGGTCACGGTGGAAATGGGTTCCAATCGAATTGTCGGCACAGACCCCAAGAATATCCTGGCGGCATGGTCGGACCTGGTAAAAGGCCTGTTCCCGGTCCCGCAAATCCCGCCCCTGTGGGACGGCAAAGCCGCCAGGCGGATCGCGGATATTCTGGACGAAAAGCTTTAGCGGACCCAGAAACAAATCGCCGCCCAGACGCAAAGGACGCAAAGTTACAGGAACTAAATAGTTCTTTTCTTTGCGTCCTTTGCGTCTGGGCGGTGTTTTTTTTGTTGGGGTTTTTACTGACCCAGGAGATTCAAACCATCCGGCGAGGCGTCGGTCGAAATCTGGAAGGTCCACGCGCCCAAGCCGCCGCCGACAATGAAGGCCAGCACGTCCGTCGTGGTCGGCGAGCGCCCCGGGATGAGGAACTGTCCCGCTTCCATCGCCAGCCCCAGGACTGCCGATACGCACAAGGCCTTGACCAACCGCGTTCGCTTGCCGCCGCGGGCAAACCAGCCGCCGGCCTGGCAGGCGGCGTAGAGGATCGCGCCCATCAGCGCCAGGATCTTAACGAAATGAAGGAAAGCCTCGTAGGTGCGGTCGTTCAGCGCGAAATCCGTCAACGGCATCCAGTTGAAGCCGGTGGGCATCTTGCCGGCCATCGACGGCCAATCGGCGACGAATACAAAAGGCGTCCACTCGCGGTACAACAGGTACAAGACCGACAGCCAGGCCGCCAGGAGCATAACGGTTCGCCGGCGAAAGCGGCCGGACAACAGCGTCGCCAGAAGCAAACCCGCCACCGCCCCCGCCGCCCCGACAACCACGTTGGCGATGTTGAACTCGCGATCTTCGATCGCCAGTTTTGCGACCTCCAGGGCCGCGGCGAAGCCGGCCGCATACGCCGCCCCCCGCAGCCAGCGCCGCCTCGGGTTCCGGCAGGCCGCGCCGAACAGCACGGCCAGCGCGGCAAACACCCCGACGCGGCAGACCGCCCAGTGGTGCCAGGGATGTACCGCCAGGCCCTTGCCCAGATGCATGTACGAGTGCCGCAGATTCCATCCCACGTCGGAGCGGCTGCGTATGGGCATCAGGGGAGCAAGCCCGTCGGCCGCCAGCATGAGACAGAGCACGGCGGCGGCCAGGGACGCCGGCATCGACACCCACCGCTGTCGCAGATTCATGAGCAGTCGCCGGCACAGGGCCGGCCCATAGCACGCTCCGGCTGCGGCGCCGATCCATCCGCCCAGGGTGTTCGTGATCACGTCGTTGACCTGGCAGGTTCGCGTCAGCGTGAAGAACTGGAGCCCTTCCATGGTAACCGTGAGGGCTATGGAGGCGACGCCCGCCTCAATGATGGCGCCGGCGCGGGTGCCGCCCAGCATCCGCCGCCGCGTCGCCAGCAGCAACCCCCACGGTATGTAGAGCAGCACGTTGCTGATGACCTTGACGCGCGTGGCTTGCTCCCACGAGGGCGGCACAGTACGGGATCGCGCCTCCATCTGCTCGGTCAGGTTAAACACGAACTGGAACGGCGTCAGGCTGCCGTACACGATCAGCAGCAGGCAAGCCAGGCAAGCGATATTCATCGGCCCAAAAGACTCACCGGCGCGACCGGGCTTGGACAGATCGGCAGGTCCGCGGCAGAGTTCATCCGACTCACTCATGTTGATTCATTATCCTGGCAGTTGCCCGATGATTCTACCGAGTCCGGGCGGTTTGAGAAGTCATTTTCCGGCGCGCGATGGATAATGATGGACCACAGGCCGAAAAGCGGCTGGCCAAAAATAGAAAGGTGGCGGGCGGCCATAAGGCTGCCCACCACCTTTTTGTCAGCACTCAGATATCCGGTGCGCAAACGCGCGCTGCCGGCCAAAAGAACTCAAGCGGACTTGGCGAAACGCTTCCTCAGCAGGCCCACCAGGCTCAGGCCTCCGATGCCCAGCAGAACCGCCGCCGGCACGGGGACCGGAGCGATTGGGTTCGCGTTGCTGCCATAGTTCACATAGGCCTGGCCCGAGCCAACGCTCAGGTCGGAACCAAAGACATTGAAATTCATGTACTGGCTGATCGTGCCCGCGCCGGAAAGCTCGGAATCCAGGGTATCGAGGGCCGCCTGCCCGGTCGTCGGCGTGCCGTCGGCCTCCCAGGCGTCGCCTTGACCGACGAAGTACAACGCGGTCAATGGCTGGTTGAGAGGGCCGGTTGTGATGGTTTGGCCATCCAGACCAATGCCAACCACATCGAAGCTGGAACCGCCTGTCGGGTGGTACCAGGAGAGATAGTTGTTAACGTCCTGGTATGTGGCACAATTGGAGTAGAAACTATCAAATTTGGCACCATAAGAAAGATCCTGGTCCGCCGGGGTATTCGGGGAGTCCGTCATCGACCAGAACAGGTTATTCAGTGAAAACGTGGTGTTCCCGGTGGCCTGAACGACCACGCCGAACATGACGCGACTGCCGGACTCGCCGGCCCCGCTGTCTGTGGGGTTGGCGACGCCGTTCCAGGAATTGAAGCCGCTCGTAACCACGTTCGTGTTGTAGTTGAGCGTCGTTCCGCTGGCGATCGCCTGATAGTAGCCCGGCGTGCCCGGCGTGCCGACGGTGGTCAAACCATTCTGCATCGCAGAGATGGCGTTGTTGTCCCATGCGTCCCAATTGGGGGAACCCCAATGGTTGGGCGCTATGGCCGCCGTTACGGTGACATTGATGCCCGCGCTGGCGAAAGCGGCCACGGACAACAACACGAAGCCTGCGGCCAGGTACTTAACATTCTTCATTCTCATTTCTCCTTTTAATGGTTTCTTCCGTTGAAAATCAAACTGACTTCGCAAAGCGCTTCTTGAGCAGGCCCACCAGGCTCAGGCCGCCGATGCCCAGCAGAACCGCCGCCGGGACGGGAACCACGGTCACGTTGGCAGAGCCGGTAATGCGACTGTCATCTTGTGCGTAAGTGTAAGTACCGGTAACGGTGATGGGAGTCTGGGAGCCGAGCCAAGACTCGGTGGAGTTGATAGCTGCCTGACCGGTGCCCGTAAAGCCGCTCGGATTCTCCGGATCAGTGGAGGGGCCGCCCGGCCACCAGGCGTCGCCGACACCAATGTATATGATCTCGTTCACAAGTTGCGTTCCATCGCCGGATGTGACTAAGCTCTTAAACGACCCATCCGAATTGAACAGGACGCCAACCCTGTTCACTGAATAGTTGCTGCCTTCAAAGTCGCCCAAATCATTCAGACTTTGGCTTGGATCCGAGGAAGTTATGGAGTACGACAGGTGATCGATGGAAATCAGGTTCCCACCGCCGTTGACGACCACGCTGAAGGAAAGGCGATTGCCATCCTCAGCGGCAAAAGCCGACCCAAAAACCGTCCCAGGGTTGGCTACACCCATCCACGAATTGAAACCCGTAGCCAAATTCGCATTGGTTCCAATTTGCGCTCCGCTGGCTAGCAGTTGGTAGTAGCCGGGCGTGGCTGGGTCGCCCGTAGATGTCAATCCGCTCACCGGGGCATTGAGGCCATAGGATGCGTAGGCCACCGCCGCATTGTAATAATTGGAATCATAACCGACCCAACCCGGTGTATAACCCGAGAAATTCGGCGCCAAGGTGGGCTGGACAGTTACTGTTATATCGGCACTTGCAATGCCGATCACGGACAACAGGGCGATGCCTAAGACAAGATACTTAACATTCTTCATTCACATTTCTCCTTTTACTGGTTTCCTTCGTTGAACATTTCACAAAAACATCCATCCCCAGGCTGGCCTTTGGCCCGAGAGCGGGGCCGGCCTGGGCAAAGATCAAAACCGCAACGACGGATGACCTCGATTGCACGCTTTCACGCTGGAAACGTGTCGGTCCCAACCGTCGCGGTCAACATCAAGCAGACTTCGCAAACCGTTTCTTCAGCAGACCCACCAAGCTCAAGCCGCCGATGCCCAGCAGAACCGCCGCCGGGACGGGAACCACGTTGAGAGTTTGGGAGGTGACGTTCCCGTCCAAACTAACAGATCCGGTCGCTGAAGTCATACCCTCAAGGAGCATTTCTCGGTAAGCATCGATATCCGCCTGAGTCACATCGGCTGCAACGCCATCCGAGCCGACTGGCCAAAAAGCAAGACCAATGCTTCCTATGACGCCGCCGTCGTAGTTCTCCCAACTCGATGGCGTGACCCAGTCAACATTCGGGCCGTTATCGTCCCAGCCGTCCGTGTCCCAGTTCAGAGCGTAATCTGTGCCGCCCCAGTTGATCGCCAGCTTTACCTGAAAGTTCTCTTGCGATAATTGAGCTACTGTGGTGTTGGGAATCCAATAGATCCATGTCAACCGCTTTCCCAGATCTCCAGCGCTGTAGACCATAAAATCATACGGGTCCACATTGGTTGTGCCAGGGTATGCACCGTTTCCGAGGTTGGTGAACGTCCCACCCGCAACAGCCGCCTCGGTCTGACTCCACCATGGCGCATATAGTGGTGAACCGTATGCGTTAGGCGCCGCGTCATAGTACATCTGCACGCCCCCATTATCAGGCCCACTCGGGCCTGCCAAGGCGAAGCCGGCCACGGACAACAGGGCGATGCCTAAAACCAGATACTTAACATTCTTCATCTTTATTCCTCGCTCAAAAAGATTGTTTCATCCTGAAGGAGATGGATTGAAATTCATCTCCCGCACGTTGCGAATGATCCTGACGCCTAAGCCGGGTCTTCATCGAAAGCCAGGCCGCGGGCGACGGATTACCAGGGCAACGACGGCGGGCCGCGAGGAATGGCGCACAGAACGTGCCCATGCGAAAGTGGAGTCGCTTCCCTGTGGAAGGGAAGGCGGGGGAATTGCGAATCAAGGTTTGTCAGCAGCAAAGGAACCAGGCACAAGTCGGACAATTGCGTCAGTTCAAACCGAACGCTCCGGCCGACCTGGCTGGGGCCGCCGGTGTGATACCAGTCGGGAATGTGCAGGTGGTGCGCCCCCCGGGCGTACTGGCCGGCCTTGGCGGCGCCAAGGCAGCCGAACGAAACCATGATCCACCACGCGCCGCCCGGGTCCGGCGGAAGCGTGCGCACCTGCTCGCCCGGCGGCGAGGCGGGCACATCGCCCTCATGCGAAACCGCCGGCATGGCCAGCCCGGACGATGCGGGTTGGGTCCACGGGCATTGGGAAAGGCCGTTCCTGTTGCCGGCCAGTGCATTGCGATTCTCGGGAGCCACTGCGGGGAATATTGGGGCAATCGGAGTGAAAGCGATGGCGGATTCCTGTCCCGCGGAAAAACTCACGGGGGCAATGTCCGCGGATGCAACCGCACCCAGAAGCGACAATAAGAGCAATGTCGCAACCGCAGCCTGACAAGTTTTCCTAAGCCCGATCATACCCGATAACCGCCATTCGGGAGTAGAGTGTAATCGGAAGTGCGTTTTTGTCAAGCGCAAAACACAAATTAAAAGATAGATGGCGTGCGTAAATTTTCCGGCACACGGTAAAATGACAACAACAACACGCCACGCCAGAACACGGAGACCTCAGAGGAAAACGGGGAAGAATCCGGGTTTCTGACATGGTTCGTAACCTATTAGAACCTGTCGGGAAGCCACCGGAACGGGCGGGCGGCTCACTAGAACGCACAGGCGGCTCCTTAGAACCTGTTCGGAAGCCATTAGAACCCGCCCGCAAATCTGCAAGTATTGTATATAAAGCATGTTATGCATTCCAGACCTCCATTCCACGCGTTTTTCGCGCTGTTTTACGGGATTTCCACAGGTTCTTGGCGGTTCGTCGCACAAGGATTCTTCGAGCGGGATCGCAATGTTTAACGGATCAAGATGATTCAGAGACGGTTCTTCTTCTCTTCATCCTGAAATCCGACCATGACCCCAAGGGGTCGTCCATGCGATCTCGCCGTGCTGCTTTCTTGCGGGTTTGACGTTGGGTGCCATGCCCAAGTCTGCGCGGGCATGACCCTCTTGTGGCA
>CAZYDC010000114.1:0-11719 GCA_964646065.1 uncultured Planctomycetaceae bacterium
ACGGGGGCGTGGTGAAAAAGAGCGCGCCGATTCACCTGGTCCTTCGCCGCGCGGATTACGGGCTGTGCAGGCTCATCCAGGGGCGGATCAACGAACGGTTCCCCAGCCACCGGGACAAGGTGGCCAACTCGATCAACGCGCAAATGATCGAGGTGAGCATTCCGCAAGAGTATCGCGACGACTATTATCATTTCCTGGGCGTCTTGCTTCACACGCCGCTGGCCGCGGGAGCGGGCGTCTGGGAGTCCAAGGCCAAGGAGATTGCCCTGGCCATGGACGCCCCGGGCGCCAGCTACGAGCAACTGGCCCTGGTCTGGGAGGCGATGGGAAAGACGATCCTTCCGCTGGTCAAACCGCTGTACGGTTCTTCCAATTCGGTGGCGGCCTACTACGCCGCCCGCACCGGCCTGAGGTTGGGCGACGCCGGGGCGATGGAGGTCGTGGTCCATCACGCGCGCGACCCGCGGTCTGCGATGCGCCTGGAGGCCATTGAGGAGATCGGGCGCAACCCCGACGTGTTCCGCGGGACCCAGGACCTTCAGGAACTGGTCAGCGACCCCATCGAACCGATCCGCGTGGCCGCCTACGAGGCCATGATTCGCCGCAACGAGCAGGACGTCATTCAGCGCACGGACCTGGGGCATTTCTGCCTGGACGTCGTCAAGTGCGCGCAGAACACGGTCTACGCCACCCAGTCGGGCGTGGCCAAGATCGTGCTTCTGGGCCAGAACATCGGGATGCAAAAAGACATTTACTATACCTCGCCCAACGGCGATGTCATCGTCAACGCCGGCGGGCAGAGCGATGAGATCACCGTGGTCCGCAGGCTTCCGGGCTCGGGCAATTACAGCCCGCCCTTGACCGTTTCGCGGAACGTCGCGGCGCTGGTCCGCTTCCTGGGCAGCCGCCCCAAGCCCGACGACAAGGGCAAGTATGCCGGACTGGGCCTTTCCTACAGCCAGGTCGTGGGCGTGCTGTACGGAATGTGCAAAGAACATGACATCGACGCGAATTTCATCTTGCAAGAACCCCTCGACATGCAGAAAATAAACATTCTCGGGCCGGCGAACGTCCGGCCGGACCTGCCCGACAGGTCCCGCGAGGATTCCGTACCGGAGTTGCCGAAAAAGTGAAAAACGTAGCATGGGCATCTTGCCCATGAGTCTCACGGGCGTCCCGCCCGTGTCTTTGCTGTTGTTTCTGTTTCAGTGGCATAGAAAGAACAGGAGAAACAAAGCACGGGCAAGATGCCCGTGAGACTCATGGGCGGGACGCCCTGCTACTGTAATCCCTGGCGGCTGGGATGCCGCAGGAATGCGTTAGGGAAGACGCCGATATGAAACTGAAGAAACTTGTCTTGAACGGATTCAAGAGTTTTGCGGACCGCACCGAGTTCGACTTCGACGACGGGGCCAGTTGCATCGTCGGGCCTAACGGCTGCGGCAAGAGCAACGTCGTGGACGCCATCAAGTGGGTGCTGGGGGAGCAGTCCGCCAAGAGCCTTCGCGGCTCGGAAATGATGGACGTGATCTTCAACGGTTCCACCGCCCGCAAGCCCAGCGGTCACGCGGAAGTGACGATGGTCTTCGACAACGAGGGCGGCCTGCTCAAGCCGGTGGTCGAGGGCGACGGTTCCGCCGGCGGCGCCGTCAGCATCACGCGGCGGCTCTACCGCAGCGGAAACAGCGAGTACCTTATCAACAAAACCCCCGCGCGGCTTCGCGACATCCGCGAGATGTTCATGGATACCGGAGTGGGAGTGGACGCCTACAGCGTCATCGAGCAGGGGCGGGTCGAGAGCTTCCTTCAGGCCTCGCAGGAGGACCGCCGGGCGATTTTCGACGAGGCGGCCGGCATCAGCAAATACAAGGCCCGCAAGAAGGAGGCCCTTCGCAAGCTGGAGCGCGTGGACCAGAACCTGCTGCGGATCAACGACGTGCTCCAGGAGATCCAGAAGCGGCTGCGATCGATCAAATACCAGGCGGGCAAGGCCCGCAACTACCAGCAGTACAGCGAGGAGCTTCGCTCGCTGCAATCGCTGTTTTACCTTTCGCAATATCACCGACTCTCGCTGGCCCGCAAGGAACTCCAGGGCCGCCTGGACACTCAGACCGACGCCCTGGCCGCGATGGGCTCGCGCATCGAGCAACTCGAAGGCTCGCGAAGCGCCACCGAACTCGAAGCCGCCGACCTGGACCGCACCGCGCGCGAGGTGGACGGCAAAATCGCCGCCGCCGGAGGGTCGATGGCGGCGCTGGTGCAGCGGGGCGAAATGCTCGCCGCCCGCGTGACCGAGCTCGGCCAGCAGATCGTCACCGCCTCCAGCCGCAGCGAGGAACTTGAAGCCAAGGTCGAAACCACCGACCAGACCCTCCGTCAGCGGCAGGACGAACTGACCGCGCTGGAAGGGCAGTCGCAGGAGCTTTCGCGGAACTACGTGGCGCTGTGCGAGCAGCACTCCAAGGGCGAGTTGGCCCTGACCGGCCTGGCCGCGCAGTTGGAGGACGAGAAGGCCGGAACCATCGACCTGTTCCGCCGGACCTCGATGCTGCACAACACGATTCAGGGCCTGGGCATCCGCCAGGAGAACCTTCAGACGCAGAAGCAGCGCCTCGCGACTCGCGCCAACGAGGTCGATCAGATGCTCGGCGGGCTGCTGACCCAGCGGGCCGACTTCGAGACCCGCCTGGGCGACGTGCAGTCGGTGCTCCACGACACGCAGGCCAAACTGGACGAAACCCGCGACGCCTCCAAGGCGGTCCACCAGAACGAGCAGGACCTTGCGCACCGCCTGGCGCAGGCGCGCGAGCAGCGCAGCGCCATCCAGGCCCGGTGCAAGGCGCTGGGCGAAATGCAGCGCAGGCTCGAAGGCGTCGGCGCGGGTGTCAAGCGAGTGCTCGAGGCCAAGGCCGCCGGAAAACTTCCCGACGTGCTGGGCATGTTGGGCGATTTCCTCCAGACCGATATGGACCACGCCCCGCTGGTCGAGGCCGCCCTGGCCGGCGGCGATCAGCAACTCGTCTTCAAGCATTTCGACCAGCTCCAGCAGGCCCGAACGCCGCTGACCCAGATCCTCGGCGACAGCGCGTCCGTCGAAATCCTCTGCCTGGACCGCCAGCGGGTTCTTTCGGGCGATTTCGACCTGACGGCCGTTCTTTGTGACGCGGGCGTCTCGCCCGCGTGTGTCGCGGACATCCTGTCCGCGTCTGGGCAAACCGCGCGTGCGAGCAACCCAGGAAATAGCAAAGACAACGGCAAAGATAACGGCAAAGACGCGGGCGGGACGCCCGCGACACACGCGGACAAGATGTCCGCGTCACACGCCGACAAGATGTCCGCGTCACACGACATGCCGCACGCCACGCGCGTGATGGATTTCGTCCGGTGCGAGGATTGGATCGCCCCGGCCCTGTGGCGGCTGCTGGGAACGACCCTGGTGGTCGCGGACCTGGCGCAGGCGGCGGCCGCGGCCGCTCTGTGCCCGGCGGGATACCGGTTCGTCACGCTGGCGGGCGAGGTGCTCGAAGCGGACGGCCGCGTGAGGCTGGGCGCGGTCAACCGCTCGGCTGGAATCGTGATTCGCCGCAGCGAGTTGGCCGACCTCCAGGCCCGCGACGCGCAGCTCCAGGCCGCCATCGACGAACTTACACGCGACTGCGCGGCCACGCAGAGTCAGCGGCAGCACCTGGAGGACCTCCAGCAGAAGCTGCGCACCGCGATCTACGAAGCCAACACCGAGCGCGTCGAGTGCGAGAGCAACCTCAAGAGGCGAAGCGAGCAGGTGGCCCAGCTCGAACGCGAGCGCCCGCTGATCGCGGGCGAGGTCGAGGGCCTCTGCCGCGACATGGAGGCCGCCGCCAAGCAGGAGCACGAGGCCAAGGACAAGGTCCTGGAGTTCGAGCGATTGAGCGCCGAGCGGCAGAAGGCCATCGACGCGCTGGCCGGACAGATCGAGGCTGACCGCAAGAAGCAGGGCGAACTGGGCGCGAAACTGACGGACATCAAGGTCGCCCTGGCCTCGTCCGAACAGAGGCGGCTTTCCTTGCGCGAGACGCTGGCCTCCCTGACCCGCCAACGCGAGCAGATGGCCCAGGACATGGCCGCCATGCGAGGCGAGATTGCCCTCAATCGCCAGCGCCGCACCGACGCCGAAGCCGCCATCGCCGCGGGCAAGCAGGAGCACCAGCGCCTCCAGGACCAGCTCCAGGCGCTGAAGATCGAATCGGCCGACCTGGCCGAGTCCCGCAAAAGCCTCCAGGAAAAGATCGACGAAATCCGCCGCCTGCTGGCCCAGCAGCGAACCGCCCAGGAAGAAGGCGCCCGCGCGGCAGGGCAGCTTCGCGTGGAAGTGGGCGAGGCCGACGTGCGGATCGAGAACCTTATCACCCGCAGCGGCGACGAAATGCACGTCAACCTGCTGGAGGCGTTCGTCAACTACCAGCACGACGACAGCCGGGACTGGAACGCCGTCGAGACCGAGATTCGCGAACTCAAGGCCCGCATCGAGCGGTTGGGCAACGTGAACCTCGACGCCATCACCGAGCAGGACGAACTGGAGCAGCGCGAGAAATTCCTTTCCGACCAGCTCGCCGACATCCAGGGTTCCAAGACGCAGCTCGAGGAGCTCATCAAGAAGATCAACAAGGAAAGCCGCGACATGTTCCTGGCGACGTTCGAGACCGTGCGGGCGAATTTCCAGGACCTTTTCCGCAAGCTCTTCGGCGGCGGAAGGGCGGACATCATGCTGCTGGATCCCGAGGACGTGCTGGAGAGCGGCATCGAGATCGTCGCCCGCCCGCCGGGCAAGGAAACGCGGAGCCTCTCGCTGCTGTCGGGCGGGGAGAAGACCATGACCGCCCTGTCGCTGCTGTTCGCGATCTTCAAGAGCCGCCCCAGCCCCTTCTGCCTGCTGGACGAGGTGGACGCCGCGCTGGACGAGGCCAACAACGAGCGGTTCAACCGCCTGGTGAGCGAGTTCGTGACCACCAGCCAGTTCATCATCATCTCGCACTCCAAGCGGACCATGAGCATGGCCAGCGTGCTCTACGGCGTGACCATGCAGGAACCGGGAATTTCCAAACGCATCAGCGTCCGCTTCGAGGACGCGGGCAAGGCGCTGGACGGGGAATTGGACCCCGTCCGGGCGTAGGGACAGGCAGCCCCATGTCGTGCTGAAAATCTTGGATGGTGAAGAATGAACGACCCGGAAGAACAGGCCGCCCAGTCCGGTCCGCAAAAGCCGGCGAATGAACCGACGGATCACCCGGCCCCTGTTGCGCCAGAGGGCGGGCAGAATCTCAGGAGGGCGGCGGTGCTGTTGGCGCTGGCGGCGGGGGTGGCCTATTACAACAGCTTCCAAGGCCAGTTCATTTACGACGACATGGGCTCCATTCCCCACAATCAAACGATTCGCCACCTTTGGCCGATTGGGCCGGTGTTTTCGCCGCCCGCCGGGGAAACGGTCCAGGGCAGGCCGCTGCTGAACTTGTCTTTCGCTTTGAACTATGCCTTCAGCGGGGCCGGCGGGGCCAGCGTCCGGGCCTACCATGTCACGAACCTGGTGATTCACGTGCTGGCGGCGCTGGTGCTTTTTGGCATCCTGCGAAGGACGTTCCTTCTGCCGTCCATGCGCGATCGCTTCGGCCGGGTCTCCCTGGGCCTGGCGCTGGCCGGGGCGCTGCTCTGGATCGTGCATCCGCTGCAGACGGAATCCGTCGCCTATATCGTTCAGCGGGCGGAATCGCTGATGGGATTGTTTTATCTTCTGACGCTGTACTGTGTGATCCGGTCGGCGGCGTCCTCCCGCGTCCTCTGGTCATTGGCGGCGGCGGCGGCCTGCGCGGCGGGGATGGCGACCAAGGAAGTCATGGTGACCGCTCCCTTGATCGTGCTGCTGTACGACCGGACGTTCCTGGCCGGGTCGTTTCGCGCGGCCTTGCGAAAACGGTGGGGGCTGTACGCGATCCTGGCGGCCTGTTGGGGGCTTCTGGCGTACCTGATGATGGGGGCGGGAAATCGCGAAGGGACCGCCGGTTTCGGCGCCAAGCAGGTCGTCGACACCTGGACCTACGCCCGCACGGAACTGTGGGCCATTCTGCACTACTTGCGGCTGGCGTTTTGGCCCGACGCCCTGTGCCTGGATTACGGTTGGTCGTTCACGAAGACGATGGCCGAGGCGTTGCCCGGCGCCGTCGCGGTGGCGCTGCTGGCGGCGGGGACCCTCGTGGGTCTTCGCCGCGGCAGGAAGTGGGGGTTCCTGGGCGCCTGGTTTCTGGTGATCCTGGCGCCGACATCCAGCGTCGTTCCCATTCGCGACGCCGTCTTTGAGCATCGGATGTACCTGCCGCTGGCTGCCGTTGTGACGATGGTCGTGCTGGGCGCGTTTGTCTTGTGGGGAAAACTGTCCAGAGAGCGAGGCTGGTTTTCCGGCGAGGCGGCCCCAGGGCGATGGACCGCGCCATGGACCGCCCTGGCGGTCGTTGCCGTCGTACTGACAGGCCTGACGGTCCTGCGAAACCGGGATTACCGTTCGCTGCTGACGATCTGGCAGGATACGGCCATGAAGGCTCCTTCCAGTCCGCGAGCGCACTACAATTTCGGCATGGCCCTATGCGCGGCCGACAAGACCGACCTGGCCATCGATCAATTCCGGGAAGCGATTCGCCTGAATCCCAAAGAGTCCGATGCCTATGTCAACCTTGGGGTAGCGCTGATGGGGCGAGGCGATTTGACGGAGGCCATCGGGCAACTTCGCGGCGGCCTTGCCCTGGACTCCGGCAACGTGGAGGGCCACAACGACCTGGGCGCGGCGCTGTGCAAACAGGGCGACTACGACCAGGGGATCAACGAGTTTCACCAGGCCCTCCACCTGGACCCCCGCAATATCACCGCCTACAGGAATCTTGGGGCGGCGTACTGCAAGCAAGGCAAGAACGAGTTGGGGCTCGATCAGTACCGCGAGGCCATACGCCTGAATCCCGAGAATCCGCAGGCCTATTTCAATCTGGGGATGGCCCTGTGCCAACAGGGGAAGACTGACCTGGCCGTCGAGCAATTCCGCAAGGCCATTGAGGTGAGTCCGCGATTTGTGCCCGCGTACAAGGTTCTCGTGACCGTCCTGGAAGAAGCCGGTCGCACGGAAGAGGCGATGGAGGTGCGAAGGCAGGCCCAGAGCGCGGCTTCGTCGCTGCCCTCGCCGTAGCCGAGGGGATGGGCGGGCGGCCATTCGTATCCGTCAGTCGATTTTCCGCAGCGGGACGGTTGCCCGCACGACGGTCTTTCCCGGCTGGGAGGTGATGTCCAGGGTTCCCCCGATGGCGGCGATGCGGTCCTTCATGGTCATCAGTCCCAGTCCCGGATGGTTCGGGCCTGCGACGTCGAAGCCTCCGCCGTCGTCGCGGACCGACAGGCAGATCTGCCCGTCGCTCCGCGCCAGTTCCAGTTCGATTTGCCCGGCCTTTCCGTGGCGGACGGCGTTGTTGATCGCCTCCTGGGCGACCCTGTAAAGCGAAATTTCCAGGTCCTTATCGAACCGTGCGTCGGCAAATTCCGGGGGGTAATCCACGGTGACGCTCACGCTGGGTTCGTAGGCCTCGGCCAGTTGCGTCAGCCCCGCCGCCAGCCCGAGTTTTTCCAACGCCGCAGGGTAGAGGCCGTGGCAAATCTCGCGCACCTCGCGGATCAACCGGTCGCACTGCTCCAGGGCCGAGGTGAAGTTTGACGCGTGCATCGCCAGCTTCAAGGCCACCAGGCCCTGCGCCAGCGAGTCGTGCAGGTCGGTCGCCACGCGCCGGCGCTCCTCCTCGCGCACCGCGATCAGCTTGTGCGCGATCGTCCGCAGCGCCTGTTCCGCCCGCTTTTGCTCGGTGATGTCCTCCTGCGAGGCCAGGACACGGACCAACCCCGGCTCGCGCGGTTCGACGATGGTCCAGCGAACCGAAAGATCATGAAGCCGCCCCTGAAGATCCCATCCGTCCGAGTCATACGACCTGCTGGTTTGTCCAAGGGCCAGACACTCCAGGTCCAGGGCGAACTGGGCGGGAACCGTCGGGCCAAACAGCTTGGGGGTGTTGGCCAGAAGCTCCTCCCGGTTCCGGGCGCCGAACGTTTCCACCGTGGCCTGGTTGACGTTCAGGACGCGGACGGTCCGGATGATCCGCATCGCCTCATCGGGATGCTCCTTGAAATACGCCTTCCAGTCCTTGATTCCCGCTGCGGCCAGGGCGTCGAGCTCGGCAAAAACTCCGGAAAAATCGTTTTCCCACAGGGCTACCGGCGACTGCTCGAAGAGCAGGCGGTACCGCCGTTCGCTCTCCCGCAGTTCCGCCTCCGTCCGCTCGCGCACCTGGGCCTCGCGCCGAAGCTCGGCGATGGTCCGGTCCAACTCCGCCGTGCGCTGGGCTACCAGTTCCTCCAGGCCTTGTCGATACCTCAGGAGCTCCTGCTCGATACGTTTTCGACCGGTGATGTCCTGCACGGCGGCGACCATGCCGATGATCTCGCCCGTGTCGGACTTCAGCGGAAAGTAGCTATTCAGGCGGGTGCCGACCGATCCGTCCTTGGACCGCACGCCGGAGACTTCCACCCCCAGCACCGGCCGACCTTCATTCAAGACGGGCGCGTAAAGCTCCCGCAACCGCAGCATGATTTCCGGAAAGACCTCAGGCACCGTCATGCCCTGAAGCTCATCAACGGTTCTGCCCAGGGTCCTGGCCTGCACCTCGTTGACGCGCACAAACCGCAGATTGCGGTCCAGCACCGCCAGTCCGATCGGGGCGTACCGGTAAATCTGCTCCAGTTCCTGCGCGTGCCTCTTGGCGGCCGCTTCACTTTCCTTCAGCGCCTTCTGGGCCTGCGCGAACTGGCGGAACATCGGGGCGATTAACCACATTCCGATCATCAGCAGTAACGAAATCACCAGGTTCACGGAGGCCTCGAGCGCGTCGAGGGGGTCCAGGGGAGTTTCAATCGCCGAGTAGATCGCGATGCAGCGGCGGATGACGATCAGCAGGATCGCCCCCGCGATCAAGCTCCACGCCAACCGCCGGCCCGTCAGAGGGATCAACCGTACCGCCAGGATCGCGGCGATCACCTGAAAGACCACGGAAATACCCAGGATGTAAGCTGCGTTCGTAAGCCGCTTTCCTTATGTTCGATCGGCCATGCCGCGGCCGCACATCCGCTCGCGGGGCCGCCTCGAACCGTTTCCATGATCCTACCTTGCTTTTCCTCTTCGACAAGACAATTTCCGATGGATTGTCATACCAAAATTGTAATGTCCGGTCTTACCAAAGTAGAAGTGTCCGCATTCCGAACGAAGGCGGATGAAAGGAGACCCGATAGCGACGAATCGGTGAGAACGAGACCGATCAAAGGTGGGCTTTAGCCATGAAATGCTTCAACGGCTTGGCTGACCGCGAGGAGATTTTCCAGAGGCGTGCCGTAAGGCGTGGCGTCTCCAGTGGAGAGGATGAATCCATCGCCCGGGCCGGCGGCGATCAGGGTGTCGCGGACGTAGGCTTGCACGGCGGGAGCGCTTAGCGTGGCGAGCTTGGCTGGTTCCAGTCCGCCGATGAGAATTTTGCCCGGCCATGCGGCGCGGGCGCGACCGATGGGCATGTCCCCGATGTCCGGCGGCGTGACGGACTCCACCCCGTCGATCCGGCTGCCGGCGATCAGCGAAGCCATGCCCGCCAAGCGTCCGCACATGTGCCCCAGCAGCAGCTTGCCGCCCGCGTGGGCAACGTCGGCGTAGTCGTCGAGATAGCGGAACGTGAAGCGGCCGCAAATTTCCGGCGACATGGTCGTTGTGGAAACGTCCTCCGGCGCGAGGATGGCCACGGTGGGCTGCTGCGCCAGAACGCGGTAGGCCTCCAGGTTCTTGGCGTGCATGGCGTCGAGCAACTCCGTGAGTTCCCGTTCGTGGTCCGCCAGCAGGAAGTAGAAATTCTCCAGGCCGCACTCCTCACCGATGAGCAATTGGGCGGGGCTCTGCGGGCCGCAGACGATGGCCAGACCGTCGTCACCGCAAAGTTGCTGCGACTTGCGCACCGAGTCGTCCGGTTCGATCCGCGTGGTCTCGATCCAGAAGCGATAGGGCGCCAGGTCGGCGGCGGTCTTGATTTTCGGCTCGGCGATAAACGTGGTCACGGGCGTGACCATCCGGCGTTCGGTGAGCGTGCCCACCGGGGTGCGAATGGTCGTGAAGACGTCGTCGCCGCTTCGCCGGGCGTCGAACTCGACGTTGCGATAGTGCAGCGTCCGGCCTTGCGGATGCCAGTCGAATATGTCCGCGCCGATCCGGCGGCAAAGCTCGAACTTATCGCGAGGCCCGCCCGGCCGCAGCGAGCTGAGCAGGTAGGAATCGATCAGCGGCGACCACGGGACGCGGTCCACCTTCTGTCGGCGCAGCGAGGCGAGTATTCGTTCGCGGCCGGTCATTGTTCAACGGCCTTTGTGCATTTGGAGCCCGCTGAGGCTGCTTGTCGGGCTTCGTGTTCCAGGCGCCAAACGGCACCGGATACCGGATGCCGGAAACCGTAACGACCCGGGAGTGCCTCTTTGGTTCTCACGGTATCCGGTTTCCGGTCTCACGGTCTCCAAAGAGCCGCAACACGACCGCGACGATCGCCGCCAGCAGCATCGGGAATACGTAAACGATCAGCCCGGCCATCAGGTTGACGTCCGGTTGGCCGAATGGCAGATACCTGTGCATCGCGTGATAGACATTCCTTCTGGTGATGATGAAAAAAAGGACGCCAAGGGCGGTTCCGCCTCCCAGGCACCAGAGGTACAGCAGCAGGTAGAACACCGCACCGGCCGGCGAAGGCCCGGTGACGCAGATGCGCTGCCAGAGGTTCTTGACGAACGCGGCCAGGTTTTTTGCCGCCGCCTTGCGCAGGGCCGGTCGCGAACAGATCACCTCGACGATCCGCGAGAGGTAAGGCTCGGGCACGCGGTCGCATCGCAGGGTCGCGCTTCGCGGAATTTCTTGGGCCAGTCGCATGGCGATTTGCGCCCAGCGATACTGGATGGGCAGGCAAAAGAACAGGAAGGCCGCGAACGCGCCCAGTAGAACGCTCGGCAAGGCCAGCGCGATCGCCGCCAGCAGCGCGGCCATCAGCAGTTTGACCACCAGGTCGGCGGTAGGCCGGCGGGCGAACAGGCAAACCTCCAGCACGCGATAACCGTCCAGTGGGTTGATCGGCACGAGATTGAAGACATTGATTATCAGCAGCATGTAGATGCACGTCTCCAGAAGGGAACCGGGCGGCTGCGGGTGTTGGGCGAAAGGCACGGCCAGGGCGGCGCCCAGGATGATCCCCGGAACCGGGCCCAAGAGGCTCATGACCACGTTCTTGCCCGCCGACGGCTGAACGTCGGTCCCCATCGTCGCCGCGCCCACCATCGGGATGAACAGGATGCGGATGTTCTTGTACCCGGCCAGCAACATGCCCAGCGAGTGGCCCAACTCATGAAAGAACAGCACGGCCACGAGGATCAGCAGGCTTGGCATATCGAGGTGAAACGGCGCGGAGATCGCAAGAAAGATCGCCAGCGAGATCGCCAGCCCCGCCAAGCCGCGCCAGGCCTTCTTTCTGCCGCCCCTCTGTTCGATGATCGCCCGAACCTGCTCGATCCTCGGATCGATCGGGGCTTGCGGAAGCGGGGGCGGGACCGGCTCGGCCGGCGCGAACGGAGCAGGCGCGGTCGGATCGAC
>CAZYDC010000115.1:0-4319 GCA_964646065.1 uncultured Planctomycetaceae bacterium
GGCGATGTCGTACCCGTCGGGGTCTTCCTGCCAAGCGGCGTACTGGCGATCGATCTCGTAGGCCACCGTGCGCTCCAGGCTGCGGAAGCTGTTGAGGTTCTTCACCTCGCAGATCGGCGTTTTGAAAATCCTTGCTCCCTCTTGTGGCACAGCCGCCCCCGGCTGTGTCCTTGTAATGTGCAGATTGATATTGGGCTCGAACCGCATGTGCCCCATCTGCATGTTGGCCTCGGACACGCCCAGCCAGCGCACCAGCCGCTGCATGGCCCGGGCGTAGGCCATCACCTCCTCGACGCTGTGCATGTCGGGCTCCGAAACGATCTCCAGCAGCGGAACGCCCGCGCGGTTGAGGTCCACCCCCGTGTGCGCGGGGTGGTCGTGGATGTTCTTCCCGGCGTCCTCTTCCAGGTGGGCCCGCAGCACGCGGACCGTTTTCATGGACCCGTCGGCCAGCGGCACCTCCAGCCGCCCGTTCGAGCACAGCGGCAGGTCGTACTGGCTGAGCTGATAATTCTTGGGCAGGTCGGGGTAATAGTAGCTCTTGCGGTCCCATTTGGTGAACGCGGCGACCTGGCAGTCCAGCGCCAGCCCGACCAGCATGGCCCACTCGACGGCCTGGCGATTCATCACCGGCAGCACGCCCGGCATGCCGATGCACACCGGGCAAACGTTCGTGTTGGGCGGATCGCCGAAATGGTTGCGGCACCGGCAGAACATCTTCGTCGCCGTCGCCAACTCGACGTGAATCTCCATGCCGATCACGGGAAGGATTGTGTCACCGGTGTTAGTCATATCAACCACTTCGCGTTTCGTCAGGGGCTTATCGTTCTTCAGGGCGTCGATCATGCTCTCCATGGCTTTGCGCCCCATTTCATGGAATTCGTTTTTCTCATCTGCCATAACGCGCCTTCTTTGCCGTTTCGCTCTTCACCGTTTCTTCGCCGTTACGCTCCACGCGCTACGCCCCACGCTCCACGCCGGGCCGCAGGTTCCTCACCCCGCCCGCCTTCTCGAACATTCTTCCGGCGCGGAAAATCGCCGCCTCGCTGAACACCGGGCCGATGAGCTGCATTCCGATGGGCAGCCCGCCCTTCGACACCCCCGCCGGCAGCGCCAGGCCGGCCAGCCCGGCCAGGTTCAGGCTGATCGTGTAAATGTCCTCCAGGTACATCTGGAGCGGGTCGGAGGTTTTTTCGCCGAGCTTGAACGCCGTCGTCGGCGTGGTCGGGCACAGCAGCAGGTCGCACTGGCCGAACGCCTGGTCGAAGTCGTTCTTAATCAGCCGCCGCACCTTCAAGGCCTTGTTGTAGTACGCGTCGTAGTAGCCTGCCGAGAGCGTGTACGTTCCGAGCATGATGCGGCGTTTGACCTCCTCGCCAAAGCCTTCGGCCCGGCTCTTGGAGTACAACGCGATGATGTCGTCCACCGGTTCGCTCGTGCGATGGCCGTAATGCACGCCGTCGTATCGGGCCAGGTTGCTGGAGGCCTCGGCCATCGCCACGATGTAGTACGTGGCCACGGCGTAGCTGCTCAGTTCGCCTTCGGGGCTGACGTCGATGCGGCTGTGCGGCAGAGACACTTCGACGATTTGCGCGCCCAGGGATTTGTACACGTCGGCGGCGCGAAGGATCGCCGACTTGATTTCGGCGTCCAGGGCCTCGGAGAAAAACTCGCGCGGCAGGCCGATCCGCCAAGGCGACACGGGCTGGTCCAGGGCGGCCAGGTAGTCCGGCACGTCGCGCGGCACGGAGGTCGAATCCAGTTCATCGTGGCCGGAGATCACTTGCGTCAGCAAGGCGCAGTCGGCCACGTCGCGGGTCAGCGGGCCGATCTGGTCGAGGCTCGAACCGTACGCGACCAAGCCGTATCGGCTCACGCGCCCGTACGTGGGCTTGAGGCCGACGATGCCGCACATCGCGGCCGGCTGGCGGATGGACCCGCCGGTGTCGCTGCCCAGGGCCGCGGCGCAGGTTCGCCCGGACACCGCGGCGGCCGATCCGCCCGAGCTGCCGCCCGGCACGCGGGCGAGGTCCCACGGATTTTTCGTAACCGCAAAACCGCTGTTTTCCGTCGAGGAGCCCATGGCGAACTCGTCCAGGTTGGTCTTGCCCAGCACGACCGCGCCGGCGGCCTCGAGCTTGGCCACGGCCGTGCAGGTGTAGGGCGCGCAAAAGTCGGCCAACATTTTCGACGAGCAGGTCGTGCGGCCGTACTCGGTACACATGTTGTCCTTGACGGCCACCGGCACGCCGAAAAGCGGCGGCAGCGGTGCGCCGGATCGCCGCTTCGCGTCCAGGTCGGTGGCGACGCGGATCGCCCGCTCGGCCAGGACCTCGTTGTACGCCTGCAACCGCGGCTCGAATTTGCCGATGGCGTCCAGATACGCCTGCGCGGCCTCCACGGCGGAAACCTTTCCCGCCGCGATCGCGTCGCGAAGTTCCAGGGCTGTCAAATGGGTCAGATCGTTCATTTTCAATTCTCTTCAATGGTGGCATGGCGACGTTGTTTGTCGCCATGCGACTCCGGCAAGACCAGGACATGGCGACAAACAACGTCGCCATGCCACCCTTATCAGGATTTCTCAATGACCTTGGGCACCATAAAGAAATCGCCGTCGCGCTGGGGCGCGTTGGCCAGGGCCTGCTCGGGCGTCAGCGAGGGGCGCGGGACATCCTCGGCCAGCACGTTGGTCCGCTCCACCGCGTGGGCCATCGGCTCGACGTTCGCGGTGTCCAGCTCCTTGAGCTTGTCGAAGTACACCAAAATGCTCGCGAGCTGCCGGCCGAACGTCGCCATCTGCGGCTCGGTCAGCTCGATGCGCGAAAGCCTGGCGATATGTCGAACAAGGTCCGGATTGACGGCACGGTCCATAAACACTCCAAATTCGTAGTGACGCCGTAAGGCGTTTCTTGCGGGCGCCCTACGAGCGATACAAACTATTCTTCAAGAACACGTACTCGCACTATAAAACGTCTGCAGTGTAAGTAATTCTACCCTGCTTGGGGATTTCGACAAGTCGATTCCCTTCCCGTGCCGTAAGAACGCCCTCACGGGCGCACTACAAACCATACCGCGCCAATTCGCGATAGGCCTTGAACAGGGCCAGCACGTTTTCGATGGGCGTGTCCGGCTGGATGTTGTGCGCGGTGCAGAAGACAAATCCGCCGCCGGGGGCGAGCGTCTCGAAACGTTGGCGGACCTCGCGGCGGATGTCGTCGGCGGAACCGTACGGCAGCGTGCGCTGGATCGAGATCGAACCGTGGAAGCACAGCCGCCCGCCGAAAAGTCGCTTGATCTCGGCGTGGTCCATGTCGTACACGTCCGGCTGGAGCGGGTTGAGGATATCCAGCCCGCAGTCGATCATGTCGCCGATGATCGGTTTGATCGAGCCGCACGAATGGTGGGCCACGCGGCAGCCGTACTGGTGGCCCAGACGGATGAACGCCTCAAATCCGGGCCGCAGAAATTCCGTCCACATTCGCGGCGAGACCATCAGCCCGGTCTGCGTGCCGAAGTCGTCACCGGTCAGGAAAATATCGATGCCCCCGCCGGCCGCCTCGAGGGTGCGGCGGAAATATTCCAGGTAGAACTCGCCGACGCGATGGAAAATGTACCGGGCGATCTCGGGGTCGGCGGCCATGTCCAGCAGGATCTGCTCGACGCCTCTGAGGTACATGGCCGGTTTGAGCTGCGCGGCGCGGTTGGTGCGGTCGCCCATAAACACGACGACCTTGCCGGTCGCCCGGGCGGCCGCCGCCTGCGAACGCACCGGCGAGTAGTCGAACCAGTCGGGATTGGGCCACTTGGGGTATTGCTCGATCTGGGCCAGGGTCATGCCCGCCAGCGGATAACTCGCCACTTCGCTGTAGGTCCCGCCGGACTGGCCGGCCCCGACGCGAACCTTGACCCGAGGCACGCCGAAATGGTCCTCTTCGTGTAGCACGGGCATCCTGCCCGTGTGTTCCAGGGCCGTCCCGGCCCTGTCTTGCTGTTGCTGTTCTTGCTGTTGTTCTTGTTGTGGCTGTGCCGCAGATGCCGAAGAAGAGGAGAAGGAAGAAGAGAAAGAAGAAGAAGACATGGGCAGGATGCCCATGCTACATGGCCCGACATACCGCGGGCCGTCAATGTAGCGGAAATCCACGTCCAGTTCCTGAAGCAGTTCTTCCCGCGACGCGAGTCCCAGGTAGCGCATGAGGCGAGCCGTGACCTCCGGCTGGGCCCAGTAGTCGATGGGCACGCGATCCGGTTCACGGTGAGAAAGGGCCAGTTCCACACGCTCGCGGGAATCCATAATCCCGGAACGTTACCATAGCGGGGGC